>CAYRCP010000169.1:0-4808 GCA_964422755.1 uncultured Bacteriovoracaceae bacterium
TAGTGATGCTTAACGGATGAACATCAACCTCATAGCAGGTATGAAAGAAACACGGAGTGCCCTCAACGGGCAGGGAACTCAGCTGGATGCCTGCCGGAATCTTCATGGATTGCTTGAGCATGGGCTTCGGGGTGAAGGCCACGATGGTGGATGCAGGCACAGGCCGCAGGTAGTGAGGCCAGATCAGTTGGATGAGTTCATGGATTATCTCCGGGAACTCATCATCGAGTTTCTGCCGCAACTGGGCTGTGAGGAAGGCCACTCCCTCCAGCAGACGCTCCACATCAGGGTCCGCCGAGGGCCCGCTTAACATGGAGGCCACTGCCGGATGTGCCTTGGAGAAATCTGCCCCGAGATCTTTCAGTGAGTCTATCTCGGATTGAAAGTATTTCTTGAACATGGTGGTTTCCTCTTAATAAACCAATCAATCAACTCGTTGCATTAGTCAGCTGTCATTGCGAACGAAGTGAAGCAATCTTTCTGAGATCTGGGGCTGCTTTAGATCGCTTCGTAGCTTGCGCTCTTCGCGATCACAAACAGTTGTTCATATCGGATATAACCCGCCAATGCGGATCTAAAGCTTGCAACGACAATATGTCTGGCAGGTAAAGGTGAGAAGCCCCCTTTTTCAAAGGGGCAATGGGCGCTACTGTTTTACCTCTATCTTCCCGTCTGTGCCTACGTGAGATTCGAACTGCACCGGGACCTTTTCATGATCAATGGCGAGTTGGGCTGCGATCTGAAACCGCAGCGCAAGAACCTCCTCGTCGGGGGGGAGGAAGTGAACGCGGATTGCCTTCAGACGGGGTTCATACTTTTGGATCATCTGTCGGATCGAACGTTCACAGTCCCGTACGGATTCAGGATAATTCCGCAGGGCATCCGTAAAGTCGGGAACCCCGTAGTCCCCGGCAATGGGAACACTTCCCTGCCTGGTATTGAGGATGCGCTGCAAGTGGCTGACCACGGAATCTATGGTTTTTTTCGGGTCTTCCCGGGAGCGTTTTGC
The DNA here is from genome assembly GCA_964422755.1 of uncultured Bacteriovoracaceae bacterium. Lineage (GTDB taxonomy): Bacteria > Desulfobacterota > Desulfomonilia > UBA1062 > UBA1062 > DSAD01. The sequence goes on from CAYRCP010000169.1 coordinate 1,010, forward strand.
AGGTTCTCGCTCCCAGGACCGGATGCGTTCAAGCAGTCTTTGTTCCCGCATGATCGCTCAATGATACTATTTTGGCACTGCCCAGGAGTCTTCGGATTCGATGCCGTCGGGCTCCCAGGTCCATTTGATCTTCGAATAGGTGAACGATACCTCTTCCATGTGCCGGTAGGGCTCGTTTTCCGGTACAAAGGCGACCGGCATGTAAGGCTTCATACCTACCACGATCGCATCTTCCAGGGTATGGGTGAAGTAGTGCTCTTCCGTACCTGTCGGATCGATGCGGTACCACTTTATCACCACTGATTTCATGTGTTCCCCGGTGCACAGCGCCTGGTAGAATTTTGGTGATGCCTTGTCGTATTCCTTTACGATGGAAAGCGGTCCGTGGATCCTTTTCCCGCTGGGAAGACCGCTCTGGGGATCGCGGGGAATATGAACGTCATGGTCCATCGCATAGACCAGGATTGTGCCTTCTCTTCCTTCCATTACGCAGGAACCTTCGATTGTGCCCTGGTTCTGCCCTTCAACCTCTAAATGACACGGCATTGGCATGGTAACTACCTCCTCTGATTTTTATGATATGTAATGTCTTATTCCTTATCAAGTTTCCCCACCAGTGACAGGGTGAAGAATGCCCCCATATATTTGAAATGAGGTCTGACCTGCAGACCGACGCGATACCACCCGGGTTCGCCGGCCACATCTTCGACCGTCACTTTTGCCTGGCGCAGCGGCCTGCGGCTTCTCACACCGGGCATGGGGTTGTCCATGTCCGCCACATACTGGCGAATCCAGTTGTTCAGTTCCCGATCCAGATCCACCCGTTCCTTCCAGGTGCCGATATTCTCTCTCTGGATCACCTTCAGATAATGCGCCAGACGGTTGACGACAAACATGTACGGCAGTTGCAGTCCCAGTTTGTAGTTGAGTTCCGCCTCTTTGCCCTCTTTGCTGATACCGAAAGATTTTGGTTTCTGAACGGAATTGGCAGAGAAGAATGCGGCATTATCGCTCCCCTTGCGCATGGTGAGTGCAATAAACCCTTCCTCTGCAAGTTCAAACTCCCTGCGTTCGGAGACAAGTATCTCGGTGGGGATTTTGGTCTGTATGGCCCCCATTGCCTCAAACTGGTGGAGGGGCAGGTCTTCGACTGCGCCGCCGCCCTGGGGACCGATAATGTTTGCACACCACCGGTATTTTGCAAAGCTGTCCGTGAGCTTGGATGCAAAGGCAAAGGCGGTGTTTCCCCACAGATACTGATCATGACCGTCGGAGACATTCTCCTTGTAGTTGAAGGCCTTCACGGGCTGCGTGTCGGGACCGTAGGGGAGACGCAGGAGAAATCTCGGCAGCGTGAGACCCACATAGCGGGCATCTTCAGACTCTCTGAATGAATTCCACTTGGTATACTGGGGGCCTTCAAAGACTGATTTGAGGTCTTTGAGCTGCGGCAGGTTGGTAAAATCGTCGAGCCCGAAGAACTGCGGCCCTGCAGCTGAAATAAAGGGTGCGTGGGCCATGGCCGCAACACTGGCGACATTCTGCAGGAGTTTGATGTCCTGGGGCCCTGGTCCAAAATCGTAGTTCCCGATCATGGCAGCATAGGGCTGGCCGCCGAACTGTCCGTACTCAGCGGTATACACGGTTTTGTACAAACCGGCTTTGGGGATCTCCGGTGCGTCTTCAAAATCCTCCAGGAGGTCGTCCTTGCTTACATTAAGAAGCTCCAGTTTGACATTCTCCCGAAAGTCTGTCCGGTCCACCAGGAATCTCAGCGATCGCCAGGCCGATTCGAGTTCCTGGACCTTGGGATTGTGGAGAATGGCGTCGAGCTGCCGGCTCAGTTTTTCATCCACTTCCGCAATCATGTCGTCCACAACAGCTTTTGAGATCTTCTCGACTTTGTTGCCGGGTTCTATCAGCTGTGCGATCAGGGCCTCAACGCCCTTTTTCGCGAGTGAATACGAATCATCGGAGGGCTTTAATTTTGTAGCGGTTACTATTTCATCCAGCAGCGAAACCTCCTGGGTGGTCTGTTCCTGTCCTGCCTGGACTTGTTCTTTTTCCTCAGCCATGAGAGGCACCTCCTTTCTTATTTTTCAACGCCCAGCTCTTTGAGCAGGAGTTCGCGGGTCTTTTCGTCCTTGATGAGTTCCTGAATCTTTTTCCGGAATTCAGGGATATTACTCAGAGGTCCTTTCAGAGCGGTGAGCGATTCCCTCAACTCGAGGAGGCGGTTTAATTCAGGTGTGTTTTTCGCAATAGACTCCGGATTGAAGTCCTTCATGGATTCGAACTTCAACGAGACATTCATTTCCTCATCGTCCTTGCCGGAAAGTTTGTTGGGGACTGTGACGTCCAGATTGATATTGCGTGCCTTTAAAACCTCATCGAAGTTGTCCTTGTCAATGGTTACCGGATCGCGCTCTTCAAGTAGCCTGTCATCTTTCTGCCCGGTAAAATCGCCCATGACCAGAACCTTGAGAGGGAGCTCTACCTCTTCCTTTGCATCTCCCGTAGCAGGGCGATACACAATGTTTACCCGTTCTTTCGGGGCAACGGTTGCTTCCTTTGCCATGATTTACTGTCCTCCTTTTTCCTGATTTTATTTCTTTACCAGCAGAAGCGCTTGTTTCGGACTGAGTTTCGCAATTTTGTTCAGGGCATCAATCGAGGTGTTCTTCGACACGTCTGATGGATGCATGGAAAAACCCTTCCACACCATAAGCAATGCTCTCAGCGCAAGATCCGGCTCCCATTCTTCCAGCCGGTAGATCTCGATCGTATGCTTGAGCTCTTCAAGATGGGGCAGGGCCGTCTCAAGTTTTTTGGCGCTGAGCAGTATCTCGGTGAGCGCCAGCCGCCAGAGCATCCGTTCCTTTTTCGAAACACTTCTGATCAGTTCTTCCTGGAGTGCTTCAACTGCCTCGATAAGGTTATTCTTGCCTGCAAGGGTTTTTGCCTCGGTGATCTTTTCGGCTATCTTGTCCTCACCGGAGCCGGGAGTGGATGCCTGCACAGGGAGCGGTTCGATGCCGGCGGGGCTTCCCAGGGAGATGAGCCTCAGCCAGTCCCTGGTGTCCTGATCGGCAAACGGGGTGCCGTCAGAGAAGGTGAGGTCTTCAAGCCCGGCAAGCCGGTCCACAAAGAGGGCTGTTTCTTGACACACCGTATCACGCGCCCTGTTGTACCGGCTCCCCATGTTCTCAAGGGAGAGTGCCACAAACCGGTTGAGATCGAGGCAGAAGATAAACTGGTTCAGCCTGCGTTCTGCCGACTTGAGCAGTGCCTCCCAATCCCCTTTTGCATGCAGGTCGTGTAAGATTTTCATGATACCGGCATCAGGCGGCGGGATACGCGTCTTGCTGTTTTCACTGGGCGGCAGGGCTTCCACAGCCGACCATGCAGCTATGCGGAAACATCTGTAGGCCAGTGCATTTTCCGGGGCTGTTTCGAGAAAATATGCCGCCACCTTGCGCATTTCCTGGAGGGTTGAACGCAGAATCCTCCCGGCATCCTTATCGGATTCGATACCTTCAGCACTGTGCGAGGGTTGCTGCGGTTCACTTTTTGGCGTGGGTACAGGCTCTGGTTTCGGTTCAACTGCAGGCTCCGGGATCTCAGGGGCCGGTTCAGGGTTTCCCTCACCCTTGGTTGTGAAATCTTCCAGTGATCGTTTGACCGCATTTATCGAAGGAGGTTCTTCGAGGTGATCCTTGAGGAGTGCATCGATGTTATCGAGGCTCTCCAGGCAGTCCTGCATCTGTTCGGGAGAGAAAGAACCCTGAGCAAGCTGCTT
>CAYRCP010000170.1:0-4802 GCA_964422755.1 uncultured Bacteriovoracaceae bacterium
GCGGCAATACTCGGCAGGGTATCGCCTTTCTTCACCACATAAATGGTGGTGTAGACCTCGAAGATATCCTCCTGGGCCTGCTTTTGGATATCCGCGCTCTTTTCAGAAACCTCCTGCCCGAGTTCTTCGAGGCGTTTCTGTTTTTCCTCTACCGTGGTCTGGCGCACCTCTTCATAGGCAGCCTTAAATTCAACCTCGAGATTGTACAGCGCCTGAGTATCCCGATCCATGTACGCATTCTGCATCTCCAGGTAGAGAACCAGGAGCTCGAATGATTTCTTTGGCGCATACTCAAATCCCGACATGCTGATGATTTTTTTGAGCGTTGAGGTCGTGGTATTCATGAGCGAGCGGATCTCATCATCCGCCTCGTCAAACTGCCGGCCCGCTTTGACGAAGGCCTTCCGGGCGGCTTCCTTCTCGCCTTCTTCCCGCGCCTCGATCCCTTGCTTTACGTATTCGATCCCCTTTTCGAACGAATCCCCTTTCAGCTCATTTTCCACAGCCGTATCACTCGGTCCCGGTGTGCCCGATGACGCACATCCAAAAAAAAGAACTACCAAGAGAATAAAAGGGCTCACCCTCTTCATCATTCCTCCTTTAAAAATTTCATACCAATCTCGCTGAGCTGACCTGCATCAACGCCCGAAGGTGCATCTGTCATGGTACAGTATGCCTTCTGGGTCTTGGGAAATGCGATTACATCCCGTATACTCGATGTGCCCGCAAGGATCATAATAAGCCGGTCCAATCCAAAGGCAATTCCGCCATGGGGCGGTGCCCCATACTGGAGTGCATCCAGCAAAAATCCGAATTTGACGCGGGCCTCTTCTTCGCTCAGCCCTATTGCCTTGAAAACCCTGTCCTGAATATCTTTCGTATGGATACGGACACTCCCGCCGCCGACCTCGTAGCCGTTTATCACCATGTCATAGGCCTGGGATTTCACCGCTGCAGGATTGCTTTCAAGCAGCGCAATGTCCTCGCTGCGGGGAGCGGTAAACGGGTGATGAACAGAGACAAACCTGCCTGCTTCTTCACTCCAGTCCAACAGCGGAAAATCGGTGACCCACAGGGCCCCATAGGTGTTCTCATCGATAAGGCCACGCCGCTGCGCAATATGGATCCTCAGCGCGGCCAGAGATGCATTTGCCACATCCTTTTTATCTGCAACAAAGAGTGCCAGATCTCCGGGTGACATATCGAGCCTGTTCTCTATTGCCGCTCTCTGCTCTTCGCTGAAAAACTTCGCAAGGGAGGATTTCCATCCGTCCGCCTCGATACGGGCCCACATAACGCCTTTTGCGCCGTAGTCGGTAACGACCCCGCCCAATCCATCCAGGTCCTTCCTGCTGAAGTCGTGGGGGCCCTTTACCGAAAAGGCTTTGACCACTCCACCTTCGGATACGATGGAGGTAAACACCTTAAAATCGCTTTCACCTGCAATATCGGATATATCATGGAGCTTCATGCCGAAGCGAATATCCGGCCGGTCAGTCCCGTATTCGTCCATGGCCTGATCGTAGCTCATCTTAATAAACGGCCGCTGAAATTCCACGCCAATGGTCTCTGCGAAGAGTTTTACTACCATACCCTCGGTTATTTCCAGGATGTCGTCCATCTCGATAAAGGACATCTCCATATCGATCTGGGTAAATTCCGGCTGGCGGTCTGCCCTCAAATCCTCGTCCCGGAAACACTTGACGATCTGATAGTACCGGTCAAATCCCGAGACCATCAACAGCTGTTTGAACAACTGCGGCGACTGCGGAAGCGCAAAGCACTTCCCCGGAAAGACCCTGCTGGGAACCAGATAGTCCCTCGCTCCCTCAGGGGTGCTCTTGGTCAGGACCGGGGTCTCCACATCGATAAATCCATGATCATTCAGGTAACTCCTCACGGCCGAAGACGCCTTGTGCCGCAGAAGAATATTCCGCTGCAGACTCGGCCTGCGCAGATCCAGGTACCGGTATTTCAGGCGGAGGGTGTCGGTCACATCCACACCGTCTTCCACAACGAACGGCGGGGTCTGTGCAGCATTGAGTATCTTCATCTCCGTTACAAAAATCTCCACATCACCCGTGGGCATGCTCGGATTGCGCATATCTTCCGGCCTCATCTCAAGTACACCGGTCAGGGCAATGCAGTATTCCGGCCGTATGGTGTGGGCAATAGCATGGGCCTGAGGATATGTTTCCGGATTAAAGACCGCCTGGGCAATTCCGGTCCGGTCCCTGAGATCTATGAATATCAATCCTCCCAGATCCCTTCTCCGCTGGACCCATCCCATCAACGTGACCAGGGAACCCTCATCGGCATGGTGTACTTCTCCGCAGTAATGTGTTCGTTTAAACCCTTGACTATCTGAACTCACTGCCCTTCTCCTTATTCATCAACCATGGCTTTGATCTTTTCTACAGCACCCGCCCTGTCTACCTGAATCTGGGACGAATTCCTGAGATCCTTTATGGTCACTATGGATTTTGCTGCCTCATCCTCTCCCAGTATTGCACACAGAGGATATCCGGATTTCCCCGCCCTGCGCATCTGAGCCTTGAAGCTCTTTCCAAAGGCTGTCTCGGAAGGAATCTGAGCTGCCCTGAGCGTCGAAAGCAGGGCCATGGCATAATGCCGGACAGCCTCATCTCCCTGGGCAACAACAAAACAGCCACCAGTATCCTTTGTTTTTTCGTCAAGGAGCATAATAAGCCGCTCCATCCCGAAGGCAAACCCGATCCCCGAGACGTCCGGCCCGCCGAGTGTTTGTATCAGGTTGTCATACCTTCCGCCGCCGGCAACGGCATTCTGAGATCCGAGACCTTTTGCCGTAAGCTCAAAGGTCGTCCTCGTATAGTAGTCGAGGCCCCTGACCAGCCTGGGATTTTTTTCAAAAGGCACCTCAAAGGCCGTCAAAGCTGCAAGCACTTCCTGGTAATGGGCCTTGCATTCCTCACAGAGATAATCCTCGATTGCCGGTGCATTTTCAACCGCCTGCTTACACGATACCACCTTGCAGTCCAACACCCTCAAAGGATTGGTGTTCATCCTGCGGGAGCAGTCTGAGCAGAGATTCTCTTCTTTTTCATGCAGGAATTTCTTCAGCTTCTCTTTGAAGTTCTGCCGACACGCGTCACACCCCAGTGAATTCACCTCCATGTGAACATCTTTGAGGCCAAGCTCTGTGGCCAGTGTATATGCCATGCTCAGGGTCTCGGCATCACATGAGGCACTCTCTTCTCCGAGACGCTCCACGTTTATCTGGTGAAACTGCCGGTATCTGCCCTTCTGGGGCCGCTCGTAGCGAAACATGGGGCCGATGCTGTATAGCTTCTGTATTGGGTCTTTACCCAGCAGACCGTGTTCTATGACTGCCCGCAAAACAGATGCAGTGGCCTCGGGCCTGAGCGCAACGGCGCTTCCCGATTTATCGGTAAAGGTGTACATCTGTTTTTCCACCACATCGGTATCATCTCCGATCCCCCGGAAAAAGAGATCCGTTTTTTCCAGCACAGGCGGTCTCAGTTCTGAAAACCCGTACAGATGAAATATTCGCCTTACCGTATCTTCGACAAAATGCCACTTCGGGATGTCCTCCGGAAGGATATCATTCATGCCGCGTATTGCTTTTATATTCACGTCGCACCTCCGAAAGAGTGAGCTGTTATCTTATTTTACCAGGCACTGTCAATCCGTCTTCGTATTCGCATCCCGCTTCGCCTTTCGGCTACGCCGGACAAGTCGCCTCACAAGAAGACTTTTTTTCGATTTCCCGCTGTTTGCAGCGTAAAATTCCAGGCCATGTTCTGAGCTTAGTACCATTGATTCAGAGACCTCGGGCCCACTCCGGTCTCAACAGTCTCGATTTGTCATCACCCAGTGCTTTGTCTATGAGTTTCAATATTCGTTCCTTGTCTCCGGGGAAATCCCCGTTTAAGGGGAGATAGTTGGAAGCGTGCTCTGTTCCGAACCGGCAGGCACTAAGCGCCAGGTCTTCCACAAACCATCGAAGCTCCACCAGGGACTGCTTCTTGTCGATGAGCTTGAAATCTCCCCCCATGAGTTTTTTCTCATATACCTCGGCATGCGGGCCCAGCATGAGTGTAAGACAGGCAAGGAACTGCGGATCTATGGCATTGACCGCCTTGGCAGAATCCTTTGCATGCGCATAACTCCCCTTTACCCCGCCAAGACCCAGGAGAATGATCGTGGACATTCTCAGGCCCGCATCGATGGCCTTTTTACACCCGTCGATGATCTGGGGACCTGTGGCGCCTTTGCAGATCTTTTTCAGCACATCAGCGTTGCCGGATTCGATCCCGAGATAGAGGATATCGAGCTTTCTTTTCTGAAATTCCTTGAGCTCGTCGATGCTCTTTTCCATGAGATTCGTGGGACCTGCATAGGAACTGATGCGTTCCAGCGAGGGAAACTTTTCATTGATCAGGTCGAGGACCCTGATGATAAAATCCGTGTCTGCGGCAAGGACGTCTCCGTCTGCCAGGAACACCTTCCTCGCATGCGGCTGAAGCCATGACATCTCGATGATGTCCTTTTCAACCTCTTCCCAGGGCCGCACCCTGAACCGCTTCCCCTTGTACATGCCACAGAAGAGGCATTTGTTCCATGAACAGCCGATCGTTACCTGAAATATAAGCGATCGTGCTTCTGATGGGGGCCTGTAGAGCGGCATATCATATTCCATGGTTTCCTCCTTACTTCAACCCCGATAATGATTCTGCAATGTTGAATGCATGGTCGCCGATTTTTTCAAAGCTCGTGAGGATATCGATATATACAAGCCC
>CAYRCP010000171.1:0-4763 GCA_964422755.1 uncultured Bacteriovoracaceae bacterium
ACGATGGTATACCTTCTCGAACTCAACTGGATGAATGAGAACTCCCCGTTTTCGTCTGCATAAACAGTCCGCTCAGGTGTGGGCGCGCCGAGGAATAGATTGACCTGAGCCCATGGAACCGCGGCACCTGACTGGTCTTCCACTATGCCCGATATGGTGCCGAGCCCATCGAGAACTATGGTCGTAAAGGCCGTTCGGCCGGCAAAGTCGACATCCACCAGTGCTGTTCCGAAGTCGTCCGATACCTGCGAGGAAACCCTTATATCCTGCCTGCCAAGCGGCACATCAGTAAAGCTGAAGGCTCCGTATTCGTCGGTTGTCGTACCTCTGCCTAAAGGAGGGCATTTATCGAGACATACCTCGGCATTGGCAGCAGCACTGCCGTCAGGATTATAGACTACCCCCTCGATAGTTCCCACCGGGTCCTGGACAAGATTCACCACCACAGGTATATCAACGGTCTCGCCTTCATAGGTGATGCGGCTTTCAATCATCACAGAGTTTTCACCCTGCTGCGCAAAAAGCTCGAAGGTGCCCAGCGTGATGCCCGAAAACATGAACGAGCCGCCCGGGCCCGAGGTGGCCCTCCAGGTGATCGCTTCTCCGCGGTCATTTAGCTGGATCAGCTCAAGATCCCAGCCGCTAAGCGGCGAAAGATCACCGGTTCTCATGACCGTGCCGGTTATAAAACCGATGGGTCTTTCAACGATTACAACCACAGTCTCCTGCCCTGAATAATCGATGCTGGCAGTTTCGAAGCCTCTCCTTCCGGTTGCGGGTTCGAACACCGTGATCTCGAAATCACCCAGAGGGATGATGTCGAATGTATACGCACCGTTTTCATCGGTCACAAAAAAACCGAGATCGTATCCGTCGATCATCCGGCTGATGATCACTTCGGCATTTACCGCCGGGGTGATGCCGTCGGGCTCATACACGATCCCTGAAACGCTCCCTGTTGCATCGTAGAGGTAGACATTGATTGCTACCTGCTCACCGTCAACAGTGACTTTACCCGAAGCCCTGCCCGCGAACCCGTTCGAAGGGTCCCTGGCAACCACCACGAATTCTCCCTCGGGGATCGCATCGCCGCCGCTGAATGTAATGCTTCCGTATGCATCTGCACTGCCATGGCGTTCTATGGTGGAAAACCCGAAGTTCTCACGTAACGAAAGCGTCTCATCGAAGATGAATGCATGTTCCAGATCCACAAGGGCATTGGGGATGGGGGTATGGCCGTCACTGGCAAACACGTTTACCGTCACCTCTCCGAGCCCCAGGAGCCGTATGGGCACATCGGCTGTCTGGCCCGGCATGGTCGTTCCCCAGACCTTGCCTATCTTGCCGGTGGCCATGTCGCTGGCGACAAGCTCGAACTTCCATGGGGTCACCACAGGCAGCCAGTACTGCCCGTTCACATCGGTCACAACGGTCTCTTCCTGAATTCCGTGAGGCAGTTCGAAACAGTTGCCTGAGGAATCGCACCCGATCCTGAAGCCTCTGAAGGTGACCTGAACACCCTCGCCTACCGGGGTGACGCCGTCGGACTCGTAGACCGTGCCAATGATCTGGCTCGTTGCCTGAAGCTGAAGGGTCACATCCACAACTGCACCGTCATGGGGCATGATCCCGGTATAGGTGATGGGGTCAAGGACATCCGATGGCAGACCGCCGACATCTACGGTCCTGCACATGAGGTTGAAGGCGCCGCCGGTGGCCACGGTGATGGGCCCCACATAGACATTGTCGAACGAAAATTCACCGGTGGTGAAGTTGTTTTCCACTACTCGGGAATGCTGAATATACTGGAACCTCACCCCGACCGGACCTGCGCGGACAAGCCGCAGCTCGGAGAGCGACACCTGGGCTTCAAGCGGGGTCTGGCCGTCGTCGTCCAGCACGACACCTTCAATACTGCCTTGGCCAATGCAGGTGATGTCCGTCCTTTTCACCTGGCCGTTGAAATTCAGCTCAACCGGTTCGATGTTTCCCTTTGACATGTCGGGCAGGAATGCGGAAAGAAAGTAATCGTCGCGGAGTGCTACATTTTCGATAAGGTAATGTCCGTCCGCATCGGTCGTCGAAGTTCCTACGACCCTGATCGTGAAATTCGGCAGCTGATACCAGAGGTAGACATCCATGCCTGCAACAGACGAACTGCCGTCAGGCTCATACACCGTGCCTGTGACGCCTGCAAGGCCTGCGAGCACCACGGTTGCATAGACCTCTTCTCCCTCGGCAACGAGATTGATGGTGGCATTGCCCTGAGAACCGACCGCCTGGGACACGGCCACGATGTCACGTTCGCCCACAGGAACATCGCTCAGGGTGAAGCGCCCTTCTTCATCAGTCGTTGTCAGGCTCATGCCGCCGCCCACTTGGGCCCCGGCCACCGGGTTGCCGTCAGCATCGAGCACGATGCCGCTGACCGTGCCGATCCCACCGGACAGCAGGATATTCACCTGTTCGTCAACATCGGGGAGCAGTTGGATCCTGGCCTCGCCCTCGATGTAGCGCGCCTGCTCAAAGGTATAGACCCTAATTTCTCCTGCAGGGATGTCCTCAAAGGAGAATGCACCGTTATCATCCGTGGTTGCAAATGCCACTGCGCAGTCATAGTTCGGCGGTCCGCACGACGGACAGGCCACCCCTTCCTGGCTCCCGCTTCGGTAGTACACAGTGACCGGAACGCCTGCAACTCCTGCTGTGCCGTCGGCCTCGAGTACATACCCGCTTAAGGTGCCGTATTCCACGGTGATCTGCTGGGTCTGTTGGGTTACCAGAACGAGGTCGATCTCCAGAACCTCCTTGGCTACGGAAATGTACTCGCTCAGGGTCCTGCTGGAATTACTTTCGACATGTACCGATTCGATCAGTATGCTGCCTACCGGGACATCCGGTATCAGGAAATATCCCTGTTCATCCGAGGTTGCACCGTACTGGCTGTAGTCTGTCAGGCTCGTGACCTTGATCTGCGCCCCTTCAAGCAGGGTAAACCCGTCTTCTGCCAGGACCCGGCCGCTTACAGTGCCTCGCCCGAGCAGCACGATGTTGACATTGAGCCTCTGTCCATCACGGCCTGCCTTGAACTCCACAGGCCGGAATTCACTGGTCCCGGGGTCGATGGCCACCACCTTGCCCTTTGTGTTCTTGAGCACGAAGTCCCAGGCATACCTGCCCTCGGCATCCGCGTTCTTGGCGCTCACCCCGTACCATCCGCAATCTCCATTCCAGAAATAAAGCCTCATCTCTGCATTTTCCACCGGGGTGCCGTCTGCATTGAGGACCTGGCCCGAGATGACCGCGCCTTCCTCTGTTATGGTCGGCTCCATCACGCCGGTCCACGCATCCATGATATGTCCGCGCAGGTCGATGATATTGGAAATGGTTATCTGCTTCTCGATAAACGGCCCCAGGGAATCTCTCAGGGCTATAAATACGATCCTGGCCCCAGGCTGCAGGGCAACCGCAACCACTGCATTCTCCTCGGGCGCATAGTTGGTGATGTCGATCCTGTCGAACTGGTCCTGCACGCTCTCGGGCGTGACCTCTTCGCTGAACAGCACGGCAACCACCCTGCCGAGCTGATAGCCTCCGGTTCCGCCGCAACCCACCAGATCCGCCTCGGCCTGCTGGACTACGCCCAGCACTGAAGGCGCCGGGTCGGTTATTTCCTGCTCCAGGGATGAATACAAAGACGGGGCAGAGATCTGCTGACCATCTTCTTCATACAGCTCTACGTTAAGCTCATAGGGATCTCCGGGTGAGCGCTCCACAACAGGCAGACCCTCGCCGGTAATGCCGGAGAACACCGCATGCCTGAGCCCGCTTTCGGTATCGGCAGGGAGCACCACACTCAGGGTGAAGGGGGTATCTGCAGGAACATCCTGGTTCCGGTTAAGTCGGATCGTATACCCGGTCCCCTGGGGCACTGACACAATGGCCATCTGGGATGATATATCCCCCTGGGCATCCTCGAACTCCAGAAAATCGCTGTACGGGATCTGTTTTACTATCTTGTCCGAATCCTGCTCACAGCCGCCCAGGACATTGCCCTGGTCATCCACAAGGGTCAGGAAAAACGGCAGAGCAGCGCTGTCGGATGAAATCAGCACAGAGAGGTGCTGCGGCCGGTACGAAACCTTTTCAGCAAAGCCCTGGTGGAATGAAACAGCTCCCAGGCCTGCGAGATCGTCCGACAGGATCGATGCAACAGCTCCTGCAAAAACATCGCCGCGGAACGATCTTCTTCTCAGGTCATCGAACCCGTCGAAATCTTTTTGCGCTGCAGCGAGCTGACCTGCCTGATCTGCATCCGGGTATTCTTCTTCCAGGCGGGTGTAATTGCTCCCCATGAAATCCATAAGAAGCTGTGCGGCAGTATCGGCAAGCGGTTCGTGCAGGCTCAGGCGCAGCCCTGCCTCGGCAACCTCAACAGCCCTGTTCCATACCATCTTCTTGGTAAAGCGCTTCACATCTGCGGGCAGAGCGCTTGCAGGGGCGGTTGCGGTTGCATAGGCCTTTCCCAGAAGGCCTATACTTGCCTTTCTGAGATCCGCAGGAAGCGCTCCGGCCTCCTTTGGAAGCACGAGCGAATCCGGCGAGAGCGGAATGCCGAGTTCGCCCACAGAGGTCTTGAGCTCGAAGCGGCCCGCGACATTTTCATCGCTGTCCAGGGTGGCTGCATAGACCGATCCCGTTACTTTCGAGCGCAGGCGGAAACTCACCGATTCGGAGTCTCCGGGCAGGATCGTGTCAAACTC
>CAYRCP010000172.1:0-4750 GCA_964422755.1 uncultured Bacteriovoracaceae bacterium
TTGTCGATTATGCAATCGAGACCGATATCGACACGATACAGATCTGCTCCCTGACGCCCTTTCCGGGCACTAAGTCCTATAATGAGCATCGAGGTAGGCTGCTGCACCGGGACTGGCACTATTTTGAAGGTATGCACGTTGTTGTGGAGCCGAAACACTGCTCTGCCTATGACATGCAGATGGCAATCGTGTCCCAGATGCTGCGGTTTTACAGCATCAGGCGGGTGATCGGAGCGTATTGTAAGGGAAGAGGCTGGCGGGTCAAATACCGTGCAGGAGGCCACTATCTCATGCGAAAATGGGTAAAGGAGAACGCGCAGTACTTAGAGGACCTCAGGCTTGGCGTATATTCATTGCCCGATTCAACGGGATTGGTTCTCGAAGCAGGTGCATGACCCCCCTTTAAAGGGAGTTGTTGTCTCAGCGTATTCTGCTTACAAGACGCTGCACCTTGCTGACAGGTACGGCAAACCCGATATTCTGCGCACCTTGGACAACCGCCAGATTGATGCCGATGAGCTCTCCATCGAGATTGAACAGTGCGCCGCCGCTGTTGCCCGGGTTGATGGAGGCATCTGTCTGTAACAGGCCCGTGCACTCGTATCCGCATTGCGGGCTTGAAAAAGACCGGTCAATCCCGCTGATCACCCCGGCGGTTACCGAGTTTTCAAACCCTAAGGGATTGCCTATGGCGATGACGCTCTCCCCGATCATGAGGTTATGGATGTCTGCAAATTTTATTGATCTGACAGGGGTGGGCAGTATAATTTTGATGAGTGCAAGATCATCTTCCGGGCTTACCAGGACAACCTTTGATTTGACCGTGGTGCCGTCTTTGAGCACGGCATAAATGCTTGTGGCTTTTTGCACCACATGTGCATTGGTCACGATCATACCGCTCGAATCCAGGATAACCCCGGAGCCGAGGCTCTTGAGGGTGACCGTGCCTTCGGAATAGAGATCTCCGAAATAGTCTGTGAAGAAGGCGTCGAGTTCTTTCCCATATTGTCCCCAATCGGGATGTTCCCGCAGATCGACGATCTGTTCGGTCCGGATGTTTACCACCGATGGGGCATAGTTGTTGACCACGTTCACTGTTGGGGTGTAGCGGGAGCTTGTCAGGGTACAGGCGGCAGTGAGGCACAACGCCGGTAACAATAACAGGCTGCAGCAGATTCCTGGTATTTTCAAAAAAGCACCTTTCAGCAGACTTCGGCAAGGTCATAAAGATGTGATCGTGGTGACCGGCTCTGCGTTTGTATATGCAAAAATAATGTAACTACTCAGGTGGATAGGCTGAAGGCTTTTAGAGAAAAGACTCATAACACTTTGTACTAGCACAATTATTTAAGTATACTGTCCCCAAATACGGCCTTTGCCGTTAGGGGAGAAATAGTCAGTATCCTTAAGTCTACAGCCTTCAGACTAATAGCCTGAACAGTTACAAAATAACATCCATTCTTCGAATAGGAAGAGATGGGGGCTTATGAAAGGCGCATCAGGATCGGGCGCACAGCATGAGGTTCGGCAAAAAGCCGGCGACTATCGTTTCAATAAAGCCTTGTAGAGTGCCTTCAGCCCGATATCAGCATGCCTCTGGTAGATGCCGAAGTTGAAGCTCAGCTGTGAAGGCCCCTGGTCCACGATCTCGATGTTGATGTTCTCGTTGTACAGGGCCGTTGCCGCCCGGGCAAGCACCCCGGGGGTGTCCTTCATGCCGATGCCTACCGGGGAGATGAGGCAGAGGTCATAATTGATTTCAATGAAGTCGGGGGTGAGGTTTTTCTTGATGGTGTTCGTTAGATCATCGGCCTTTCCTATCAGGTCCTTCTGGTCCACGATGACCGAGATGTCGTCCAGGTCCGACGGATAGTGGTGCGTGTTGATACTGTAATCTTTGAAGATATCCAGCAGTTCCTTGGTAAAACCGATGGTCTCGCCGATCATGTCTTTTTCGATATAGACATAGGCGATATTGTCCATGCGGCCGATACCCACGGCAGTTTCGGTTGCCTTCCTGGAGGTCAGTATTTTCGTGCCCGGAGCGGATGGATTGTTGGTGTTCCGGATAGATATGGGGATGCTCCTGTTTTTGCAGCTGATCATGGCATCGAAATGAAATACGTTAAAGCCCTGGGATGAGAGGAGGCGGATCTCCTTGTAGGTCAGTTCCGGGATGACGGATGCCTCGGGAATGATGCGCGGGTCCACCTGGTAGATCCCGTCGATGTCGGTCCAGTTTTCATAGCGCAGGGCGTCCACGGCATAAGCCACCTCGCCGCCGGTGAGATCGGACCCCCCGCGGGAGAGCACGGCGATATCTCCCTTGAGCGTCATGCCGTAGTAGCCCGGGATGATGCTGATCTCATCATCGCACAGGCTCAGGCGCAGGTTGGCGTGCGTGCCGGGAAGGACCTTGGCATTGCCGAATCTTTCGGAGACGAGAAACCCACTGTCCTCGGGCAGCATGGGCTTTGCATTCATGCCCTTTGCCTTGAAGTAGCGGGCAATCACCTTGGCGTTAAAGTGTTCACCCCTGGAGGCGAAGAAGTCGAGTCGTTTCTTGTCGGAGATTTTGCTGGAGAGATCATTTTCAAGATCATCGATGATGTCGTCGCCCTCTATGGAAAGATGGCTGATGAGAGACCTGAATTTGCCCACCACACGGTCATAACTTTCTTTTGCACTGATATTTTTGCCCAGTTTCTTGAAGTGGTCCCCATCGGTTGCGATATTGAAAAGATGGTCGGTGACCTTTTCCGTGTCACTCGCATCCTTGCCCGGGGCCGAGACCACGATAAAGCGCCGTCTTTCATCCGATTCCACTATCTGGCGGACCTTTTCGATCTGCCCGGCATTGGCAACCGAGCTGCCGCCGAATTTGCATACGATCATCTTCTCCATCGGTCTCTCCTTGTTTTCAGATCCGCAGGCCCGGCAGGAAAACCTTCGGATATGTTCATAAGACCGGTATAATAGCTCAACATTTATTGTAAAGGAATAGGCAATCAACGAAACAGGAGATGTTTTGTTGATAAATAACAGGTGAGCGGCTTAACGCCGGCTCACCCGCATTCTTGACAATCTTCGGGAAAAAAAGGCTTATGCTGCACCCTTGAGGGGCAGGATCGCCTTGCACGCGGCATTCACGATTGGATACATGATCGGGGAGGAGGTCAGTGCCGGGTGGGTTCCCATCTGGAATTTCACCATATCATCCGCCGTCATCCTGTGCATGATGCAGGCGCTCAGCACATTGATCATTTCCCCGACAGCCTTGCCCCCGCATATGGAACCGCCCAAAATCACCCCCGTATGCTTGGAAAAGATCAGTTTTACCTTAGTATGGCAAGAGTTGGGCATGCCGCCCGGATGCGTATCCGGCGCTTCTGCCGCACCGGTGACGATTTTGGCCCCGATCTGGTGTGCCCATCTTTCCGTGAGGCCGGCAACCCCGAAGGCACTTTCATTGATGACCGTAGAAAAAACACTGATGGCCCCGCAATTCTGGTGAGAGGGTGAAAACAGGTTTGCGCCGGCGATCCGTGCCTCTGAAGTGGCAATGGATGCGAGCATGATCCCGATCGGTCTTCCGTCAAAGAAGGACTGTTTTTCGGCGCAGTCGCCACAGGCATAGACATCCGGGTCAGTATAGGTCTGCATATAACGATCAACTCGTATGGTGTTTTTGAATCCGAGTTCCAGTCCGGCCTTTTTTGCAAGATCCGTGTTGGGCACAGCGCCAATCCCGAGTATTACCATGTCTGCCTTGAGTTCTCTGCCGCCTGAGAGTTTTACCCCGGTAACCTGTTCATTGCCCAGGATGGCCTCGACCTTTTCATTTACCAGGATCTTTACCCCGGTTTCATCCAGCTTTTTTTGCGCATCTTCACAAAACTCATCGTCCATGGCCATCTGCAGGCAATGGGGCAGGGCTTCAACAACGGTTACATTGACATCTCTGCCCTTTCTGCACTCATCGGCAAACTCCATGCCGATGAAGCCACCACCGATGATTACGAGGTCTTTCACCTCGTTCATCTGACAGTGGATTTCCGATAAGTAATCGAATTCCTTCTTGACCGGGTACACATTTTTTTTGTCTACTCCAGGGATAGGCGGCACGAGGGGAACCGAACCGGTAGCAAAGACGAGTTTTTCATAGCCTATGGTCTCGCCGTCTTTCATGGTGACTATCTTTTTACTGCGGTCTACATCGATTGCTTCACCTTTTACCAGTTCTATTCCATTGTTTTCCAGAAGGCCATCCGGAATAACATTGTTTTCCGGGCCTCCTACCGTACCGTAGATATACGGGATTCCGCATGGGATGAGGACGGTCCCCTCCTTTCTGATGAGAATAACCTTCTTGTCCGGGTAATGTCTCCTGCAGCTGATCCCTGCAGTAATGCCCGATAATCCGCCCAATACTACTACATCCGCTTTTTTCATATGTCCCTCCATGGTTTTGTAAACGTTAAACACAGGGGCAAAAGCATCTGCTCCCATGATCTGTTCATTAAAAGTGCGTGAGGTTTTTATACGGATGTTGTAGTTCATCACCAGCACCGGCAGGATAGAAGCAAGCATCGTACCATAAAGATAATATTATAATATTATTGAATATAGTTTCAGATATGTTGGATAAGTCTATCGTGTGTACGGGGAATATTTCCCTGTTCGCGGGGTAATATTCCCCGAATGATGGTGTCCGGCTTCACGGTATTGCTTTGATAATCAGCACACCTAC
>CAYRCP010000173.1:0-4741 GCA_964422755.1 uncultured Bacteriovoracaceae bacterium
AGATTTATCCGGCAACAGGAAAATTCTCGCCGCAGGCCAATAAAGCATATTCTTTCCCCTTCACGAAATCACAATCATCTGCTATGAGAGACACGAATTACGACTATATTAACAAGGAGACACCATGATAGATACGTCACACACAACACATGTTGATTACCGGGAACTCAAACGGTTCATGAAAGAGGGATTTATTGCGCTGGGGGTTCCTGTGGACGATGCAGAGATCTGCTCGACGGTTCTTATAGAGTCCGACTTGCGCGGTATTGAATCACACGGGATCGGCAGATTCAAGATGTATGTGGACCGTATTAATCAGGGAATCCTCAATACCGTAACAAAAGAGACCATTGTCCACGAGACCGAAACCACCGCACTTATCGACGGCAACGACGGCATGGGCCATGTGATTTCCTACCGCGCCATGGAACTCGCCATTGAGAAGGCAAAAAAATTCAATATCGGCATGGTTGCGGTGAGGAACAGCTCACATTTCGGCATCACAGGCTTTTATCCTTCCATGGCAGTGAAAAACAACATGCTGGGTCTTGCGTTCTCCAATGCACGCCCGTCCGTCGCACCCACCTTTGGCGTGGAACCCGTGATCGGCACCAACCCCATCAGCTTTGGTGCCCCCTCGGATGAAGACAACCCGTTCCTCCTCGACATCGCCACCTCCACCATACAGCGCGGCAAGATAGAGGTCTATGCCCGGGAAGGAAGAATGACACCCAAGGGGCTTACCATAGACCAAAACGGTAATGAGCCCACTGACAGCAGAGAACTGTTGAAAACCCTTGTAGAGGGATCAGCCTCTCTCCTGCCGCTGGGAGGCGCAGGGGAAGAACTGGGCGGCTACAAAGGCTACGGTCTGGGCGTCATGATCGAAATCCTGTGCGGGGCTCTCACCGGCGGCAGTTTCGGTAAGGCTTTAAGCGGTTTTAACGAGGGCAACCCCATCCCTCACAAGCTTGGACACTTCTTTGCCGCGATCAATATCGAGGGCTTTTTACCGGCAGATGTCTTCAAGCATATTACCGGTTCCATCATGCGGGAGATCCGCTCATCTGCAAAAACGCCGGGCCAGGATAAAATATTCCTTGCCGGTGAAAAAGAGTTCAATATGATCGAAAAGCGCACGAAAGAGGGTGTGCCAATCAATCCGCCACTCCAGAACATCATGAAAAAGCTCAGCAAGGACCTTAATTTGAGCGGGTTTGATTTCCCGTTCCTGTAATGTCCCAGCCTGCATACAGGACACTCAGCTCATATCTGCGGGAGAAATTTGGACAGAGGGTGCAAAAAATCACCCTCGACGCAGGACTGAACTGTCCTAACCGTGATAAAGATAAAAAGGGCGGCTGCATCTACTGCAACGCAAAAGGCTCGGGCACCGGCGCACGCGCTCTCGGCAAAAGCATCAAAGAGCAGATAGACACGCAAATGGCCATAATGCACCGCCGGTACAAGGCCAGTGCCTATATTGCCTATTTTCAGTCATATTCAAATACCTATGCGGATGTGGACACGTTAAAGGCTATATACGATGAGATCCTGGCCTATCCTGAGATCGTGGGCCTTGCCATCGGCACCAGGCCCGACTGCATAGATGAAGAAAAGCTCGCGCTTATCAGCTCGTATACGCCCGAACGCCTCGTCTGGCTGGAGTACGGGCTGCAGTCTGCCAGCGATGATACATTGGCAAGGATAAACAGAGGACATGACGTAAAAACGTTCATTGATGCCGTAGATCTCACGGCACAATATAACATCCGTATCTGTGCACACATAATCATCGGACTGCCCGGTGAACATATGGAACAGTATATCAATTCTGCAAAACTCATTGCCTGCCTCCCGGTGAGCGATGTCAAACTTCACCTGCTCTACATCATAAAGGGCACCCCCATGGAAAACATGTTCCGGCAAGGAACATACACCCCCTTGAGCATGGATGAATATGCTCAGGCTGTTGCACATGTTATCGCTCACCTGAGAGACGATATGGTCATCCAGCGCATCACCGGCGATCCGCATACGGATGAACTCGTTGCCCCTGCGTGGGCACTGGACAAGATCCAGGTACGAACAGCTATTCATGAAAAGATGGAGCAGCTTGACCTTTACCAGGGGCGATACTATTCAACATGACAACCATGTATAACCTTAGTTTTCAACACGGACTTTTCCTTGCCCCGCTGTCGGGCTATACAAACTGGCCCTTGAGAATGCTGTGCAGAACATTCGGCGCCGAGCTCTGCTATACCGAGATGATCAGCGCAGCAGGCCTGGTCCGCAGCACTGAAAACACAAAGAAACTCCTTGTGCGGCCCGAAAATGATAAACCCCTGGTCGTGCAGATCTTCTCCGCATCCCCTGAAGACGCATCGCTGGCAGCGAAAATGCTCGAGGATGAGGGCTTTGACGGTATCGACATCAATATGGGCTGCCCGGCAAAAAAGGTGGTCAAAAAAGGTGCAGGCGCTGCCTTGATGAAAGACACAGGGGAAGCTCTGCGCATGGCAGAGGCAGTGGCAAACGCGGTGCGCGTTCCCGTAAGTGTGAAGATGCGTGCCGGGTGGGATACCGACTCCATGAATGCCGATGAGCTCGCCCGTGAGCTCGAAAAAACCGGCATAGACTGTCTCATTCTCCATCCGAGGACCAGGTCTGAAATGTACCGGGGATCGCCGCGGTGGGAAATATTCTCCCGGGTAAAAGCCGCAACCTCCATCCCCCTTGTAGCAAGCGGTGATATAAAATCCCCGGAAGATATCCAAGCAATCCGTACTATCGGTGCAGATGCCTGCATGGTGGGAAGAAGCGCAATCGGCCGGCCCTGGATATTCCGGGAATTGACAGGAGGCGCTCCCGCAAGTCTTGAAGAACGCAGAGATACCATGCTGAACCATCTCGACATGCTCTGCACGTGCATGGGGCAAAAACAGGGCATCTTTCACATGAGGAAATTCTACTCCTCATACGTAAGAGGTCTTCCAGGAGCTGCCCGTTTCCGCCAGGAAGCATGTTTAATAGATAATTTCACACAACTTCAAGCACTTATAAATTTGTTTTGCACTACGAGATTATTATGCTAAAGATATGGTACTAAATTCCGAAAAACGAGTATATGAAAATGCAACTACGATACCTCATCACAGCAATGATATTGTGCGTTATCCTGTTTACCTCACGAGGAACCACATCCGACATTCAGAATCATCCGTATAAAGCGGAAGATCCCAGCAGTTATCTGGTGGAAAAAGCCCGGCAGAACAGGCTTATCCTGTTTGGAACCCACCATAAAAACAATGGAATACACTCCCTTATTATCAATACGCTCCCTGATCTCGTGAGCAAAGCAGGGGTAGATACGCTTTTTGTCGAAATCCCTTTCTCCCAGCAGCCGGTCATTGACCGTTTTCTCAGGGGAGAGGCCCGGGTCGATGAAATTCAGATCTCCGATATTATTGCATCCAAAAGCTTTTGCGAAATCCTGTTAAAGGCACGTGACCTGAAGATGAACATTGTCGCCATTGACAAGAAAAATCCCTCTCCGCTGTCCCGCGATGAATGGATGGCCCTCCATGTTGGAAACTATCTCCAGGAACACCCTGATTCAAAAGGGCTGATCAAAGTGGGAGAGCGTCATGTTCTCAAAGACATCCAGTGGGTACATACCAATGAACCTTCACTGGCAGACCACCTGATTATGTTCACGCCATTCTCGGTAATGACATGGCCCGAGGCTACTGACAACGCTCTTCCGATCGCAATGGATATAAATCCTGTCTATTTTAAAGACATACAAGATCCAACGCTCAAGGCTTTGAATACCAAGCCGCAGGTGTCCATTGCAACCTCGGCAGACGGGATTATTCTCCTGCCGAGAAACAATTAACCCCTGCGAAAACTGCAGCCGACAGGCAAAGAAAGCACAGGAAAAATACAGACCCTGTTGTTATCTTGCATTGCATTCCTTTGAATATCCCGATATATATGGACCATGCCGGAAATCTTCATTGGTGATAACCCGAGAATCGAAGCGGTTTATGAAGAGACGCCATCAGGTATTTGCGCCATCATCACCCATCCGCACTCCCAGATGGGTGGAAACATGCACAACAATGTCGTCATGGCTGCATGGGATACGGTTCTGGAAAAGGGCTTTTCCGCCCTTCGTTTCAACTTCCGCGGAGTGGGCAGAAGCGGGGGAACGTTCGAAGACGGCATCGGCGAAATCTCCGACCTTGCCGCTGCAGTAGAGTTTGTAGACTGCCCGGTTATCATTATCGGCTATTCATTCGGCTCGTGGGTTGCCGCCAATTTCCTCAAGGAGGTCGACCTTCCCTGCATTTTTATTTCACCACCCACCGGCATGTTCCCCTTCCCTTCCTTGAAAAGCTATAATGTGTGGTCGGTTGTAGGCGGACACGACCAGTTCTGCAACCAGCCTGCCCTCGTTGATGTCCTTGACAGGGAGCGCATCACCATTATCGATGGCGTCGACCACTTCTGGTCCGGTATGGAAGACAAGCTCCAGCCCTACCTGGTCAAAAAACTCGAACTCATCAGATCCATATCGTATTGAACACATATGGCATCAAACCATCTTCACAATAATCCTTGCCCCGCTCAGCACGAATAGTGTAGGCAAAAGCCAGCGAAAAAACGTGTGGGACAACAGCCGTTATCGTGCCGATTCATGGAGAACCACCAGGACATGGACTATAGATCCTCG
>CAYRCP010000174.1:0-4733 GCA_964422755.1 uncultured Bacteriovoracaceae bacterium
ACAATACCCACATAGTTCCACATGGTGCTCTTGATGGACATCCAGTCCTGTGCAATCAGTGCCGGATCCTCATTCTCCACGGTACCAGACGGTATCCAGTCACGGGCAGACTTCAGGGTCTTCACATCAACGGTATACCCTTTATTAATGCTGCTGACGATATTACGTGCGGCATGATACCCCCAGGTAAGACCCTCGAGCAGTGATGTGGATGCGAGCCTGTTTGCCCCGTGAAGCCCTGTGCATGAAACCTCACCAATGGCATAGAGCCCCTTGAGCGAAGTCATTCCCCTGGTATTTACCTGTACCCCTCCGCAAAAATAGTGGGCAGCCGGCACAACCGGGACAGGTTCTTTGGTGATGTCGATTCCTGCTTCCTTGCAGGTGGCATAAATGCTGGGAAACCGTGTGGGGATATCATCTTCAACAAAGTTGGCAATATCCAGCAGGACATGGTCTTCCGTATTTTCTATCAACTCCTCCCATATGGCAACGGAAACAATATCTCTGGGGGCTAAGTCTTTCAATTCCGGATGGTATCTCTCCATGAAATACTCTCCCCGAAGGTTCCTGAGCCGTGCCCCCTCCCCGCGGACCGCCTCTGAGATAAGGAATCTCCGGGCCCCGGGAATAAAGAGCGTTGTGGGATGAAATTGCATATATTCCATGTTGAGCACCCGTGCACCGGCCCTCTTTGCCATGACAATACCATCTCCTACCGTGCCCTTTTCATTTGTGGAGTGAACGAAGATGTCCCCCAGACCTCCTGTGGCAAGAACCGTGTACTGGGCGAGAATCGTGTGCACCTCTTTTGTTTTATCTGAAAAGACATATGCACCAATGCATCGATCATCGAGCACGTACCGGGTCTGAATATCTGTTGAATGATGTTGCAGGGTGATCAGATCGACGGCTGTTGCATTGGTTATCATCTCCACATTCTGCATCTTTTCCAGTGCATCGATCAATGCCCTCTCAATCGTCTTTCCCGTATGATCGGCGGAATACAGGATGCGTGGCACCGAATGTGCCCCTTCCCGGGTGAGGTCGAAGCTGTCATCCTCAGGCCCCTTGAGGTGGGTAAAATTCACGTTGAGCTCATCGATGAGCACCTCCTGAACAATATCCGGACCATTTGATGCGAGAAAATCCACTGCTTCGATGCTGTTGATATTCCTCCCTGCTTTGAAGATATCCTGCTTGAGGAGTTCCGTACTGTCTCCATGACCTCTGAAAACAATTCCTCCCTGGGCACGATCCGTGTTCGTAAGCGTGGGGTCCGACCTCTTTGTCAGCAGACACACTTTGAGCCCGGCCTTGGCGGCATTATATGCACAGGTGGCACCGGCTATTCCGGTGCCGATAATCAGACACTCCGTCTCTTTTATCGATCCGCTCATCTTCAGATCCTCAGCATGTTTTCAAGGGCGATCAGGGCATCGCGGGCAATGTCCTTGTCCACCACAACCCTGTATGTGTCCTCATGGAGGCCGGCAAGGGTACACGCCAGCTTATCGAGGGTAATCTTTGCCATATCATCGCACAATTCACGGCTCAGGGCCATGACATCGATTTTCGAATGATATTGCTTCGCTGCCCGGGAGACCATGTTTAATTCTGTACCGATCACCACCCGCTCCCCGGCTTTAAGATCTTTGATATACTCGAGTATCTGTGCAGTGGAGCCGGATTCGTCACTTGCCTCAACGGCATCAGGATCTGACTCGGGGTGCACAATTATTTTTGCCTCGGGAAATTCCCTGCGCATCTTCTCCACAGCATCCTTTGAAAAATTCGGCCAGTGTACGGGGCACCAGCCCTTCCAGAGGATCACCCGGGAGTTTGCAATGGCGGCTTCATCCAGCCCCCCGTCTTTCTTCGCAGGGTCCCATTCCACAATCTCATCATCGGGTATATTCATACTCCGGGCCGTATTCCTCCCGAGATTCTTATCCGGCATAAAAAATATCTTGTCCGATTGTTCCAATGCCCAGGCAAAAACCTTACGGGCATTGCCGGAGGTACATACCGTACCGCCATGGCGTCCGCAGAAGGCCTTGATAGCGGCTGTCGAGTTTACATACGTCACCGGCGTAACAGAACCGTCTATGCGCATTATCCGTTCCCATGCAGTGTTTACATCTTCGATCTTCGCCATATCTGCAAGCGGGCACCCGGCGCCGATATCCGGGATATAGACAGCCTTGTCCGGAGCAAGGATAGCGGCAGTCTCCGCCATGAAGTACACTCCGCAGAATACAAGCATGTCGGCTGTTTTTATCGTGGCTGCTCTTCTCGCCAATTCGAGAGAATCCCCGACAAAATCTGCAAACGCCACAACATCATCGCTCTGGTAGTGATGTCCGAGGATGACCAGACGTTCCCCCTGTTCTTTCTTTATCCTGGTAATGAGATCTCGTGATTGTTTGTCTTTCATGATGCTCCCTCTATGAGCAAAGAGATATCCAATGATTTCACGGAGTGAGTGATATCTCCCACCGATATATAATCTACCCCTGTCAAGGCCACATTGCCCACGGTTTCCAGGGTAATGCCTCCTGATGCCTCGAGAGGAATCGCCCTGTTTACCATCTGCACCGCACGCCTCATGTTTTCAAGGGAAAAGTTGTCGAGCATAATCCTGTCCACTCCGATTTTCAGCAGTTCATTGACATCATCCAGGCTCCTGGCCTCAACCTCGACAGGGATACCCGGACTGGCCTGCCTCACCTTGTTCACGGCCTCGGCAATGGAACCTACGCGGTCAATATGATTGTCCTTTATGAGCGCCATATCCCACAGCCCCATACGGTGATTGGTGCCGCCGCCGATCCTCACGGCCCACTTGTCCAGCACCCGATGACCGGGTGCGGTTTTCCTCGTATCGAGAATACGGGCCCTGGATCCCTGAACCTTGCTGATATACTGAGCAGTAGCGCTTGCAATACCCGACATCCTCTGCATAAAATTCAACGCTACCCGCTCAGCCCTGAGTACATCCACAGCAGGACCCGCAACTTTTCCTATGGTCTCTCCCTTGTGGACAGCAGAACCGTCGGGTATGGAAAATTCACAGAGGATCGATGGATTTACCCGGCCGAACACCTGCCGTGCAACATCGAGTCCGGCAATAATCCCATCCTGTTTCACCACAAAAACAGCGCTCAGTTCTTCATCAGGGGAAAAGACGGCAGATGAGGTCGCATCAACGCCATCTTCCAGTAGTGCCAGATCAATTATCTTATCTATCAGTTCTTGTGTATTCATTACAGAATCCTTCTATCAGCAGATCCATCGACTGCTCAGCCATATCCAGTTCTTCCCTTGACCTAAAGTGCGATGACAGGCTCAAGAAGATCGGATCATAGATCGATACCTCTGCGCCAAGCCCTTCATAGTCTATCCTGTCGATATCATACTCCTCGCCTACAAAGTAATACTTTCCGAATCTTGGTCTGGTGGTATCCCGGTGAGGCCAACTCTCCTTGAGGGCATAGTAATTCTTAAGTATCTCGATAAGGTTGGTGTTTGCCTCAACGACATCGGGAGACACTTCTTCACCAATCGTATCCTGCACGATCCTGAAAAATGTCTTCACAAAATCAATATCGGTAATCACGCTGCCGTAGAGGTACCAGTCATCAAGGCTTTTTAAAACAATCAATGCCTCATTCGTGGTAAGTTTCTGATAGCTCGGACAGAAATGCCCGTCACAGATCTCCTGACCATAAAAGCTGATTCCCCGCAGGTCATTGTTGTCATTGGACATGGGATGGAGCATACACCCGACCCGTGTTCTGTCCTCATTCAAGAACCCGACAAACTCACAGGTATAAATGGTTTTATAGATCCTTTTGGAATTCTCTCTGTGGCGAATAATATCCCGGTAATCATCGATGGTAATCTCTGAGCGACGCACCTGCGAGAAGAGATTGGTTCTATACTCAAAACGAGAGACCAGCGAGGCACGGGTGTTGTCAACATAATTGTAAATGCCGCAGCATGCAGCACATGACTTGGTCTTATCCGGCTGACAGAGATGAATATCTACCATCACGAATTATCACTTGATTACGATCATAACATCCGTACCATCGACACCAACAGTATAGCAGACTTCATCATATGTTATGGTATACAATTCAGCATCGCCTCCATCATAGGGGATAAATGCATCGTTCTCCAGCAGCACATCCAGGATGTAATGCACGGCGGTAAGAACAATATCATCCTCAACGACAATGTTGTATATCTTATCTCTATGTCGAAATGGTATCTTTTCAATCATAATTTCCCCTATATCACAATGAACTACCCCCAGCAAGCTGCGGAACAAACATGAATTCAGTATCCAGACGCCAGAATGAAAATAAGCACCTACTTGCTTTTTCTTATTCCAGTTAACTTAAACCCCGCAGCAGGGACTTAAAACCACAAGAGAGATTAAGCATTCTCTGATGAAGAAAGAATACATACCAGGGTATTTAACTAAGTTAATGGAATACAAGAATAAGGTATTGAGAACGAACAAAGTTTGACAGTCTCTTTTAATTCCGGCGAAAGGATTCTATTCGCCGGGGCAGATGAATGTATTCAACCCCGCAGCAAGGAACTATGGGGGTAATTGATTAAGGGAAGAAGGCCTGTAATAAGCCTTCTTCCCTTGTCGGATCTGGTACTAGATAAGCAGAGGAGCGATAACCAGTGCGATAACGCTCATGAGCTTGATCAGG
>CAYRCP010000175.1:0-4732 GCA_964422755.1 uncultured Bacteriovoracaceae bacterium
TGACAAGGACTTCCGTCTCAGCTTCTCGTGAGGCGATGCTTGGATCACCCAGGGAGTTTACGATAGAGCCTATGGCATTTCTCTTTACCAGGATCTCCATGTTTACGCTCCCGTCAAAGGCTATCCTCGGGGTTACCTCCAGGACGAGTTCAATATCCTTGAGCTCTGTTGAAAGCTGACCGTCATCGTCGCGGACTACGTAGGGATATTTTTCTCCCTGCCTGATGGTTGCCTTTTTATTGTCCATGGTGACAATCTTGGGCCGTGCAATAACATTGGCACTGCCGATTGTTTCACCGATATCGAGCCTGAGGTCAAGGTCAAGGGCTGTCCCACCGAGTCTGCCGATGGTGATGCCGAAACCGGCTGCCTGATTTGTCGGCATGTTCACCGCCAATGACGGCGTTGGAACAGCGGTACTAGACCAGTTCGGGGTGTTGCCGGGCGTTACCGTGGTACTGAAGAGATTTCGCGCTGCGCCGGTATTTAAGCCGCTGAGCCCGAAGTGGTTTTTATCCGACTGACTTGCATACGATCCGCCCCACTGAACGCCAAGCCCTTTTGTGAAGTCATCATCGGCCTGAACAATACGTGCAGAAATAAGTACCTGAGGCGTCGGTTTATCCAGCCGTTTCACCATGGCGTTTATCTCGTCCACGCTCTTCATGATGTCTTTTACGATGAGTACGTTTGTCCTGTCTTCCGCCGTAATGCTGCCCCGATCGGAAACAAGACCAACATCTTTTCCTTTGAGGGTAGAGGCGATATCCGAGGCCTTGGCGAAGTTTACCGGGATTACCGAGGTAACCAGGGGTTCCAGCTGTTCCTGTGTTTTCTTGGATTCGAGTTTTCTTTCCTGCGATTTCTTTATCTTGTCTGCAGGGGCTATCCGTACCACATTGCCCATAGACATTTTTCCGAGATCTTTACTTTCAAGAACCACATCAAGGGCCTGATCCCACGGTACATCCTTTAATCGGATAGTGATGGTTCCCTTGACCTCGTCGGATGTTATGATATTGAGACCACTCACATCAGCGATAATCCTGAGAATATTATGGATATCTGCATTCTGGAAGTCCAGGGTTATGTGCTCTCCCGTATACTTGGTCTCGATAAGCGACTCTTCGATAATATCATTCTCAACAGGGTTTGAGATCGATGCCGGGTAGGTCGTGGGCAGCTGGATCGCTTTTCCCGATGGTTCTTCAGCGGGTGTTACTGCCGGGGCACTTGCCTGTTGCACCACCGTCGTTGACTGCTGGAGCCTTGGAGCCTGCGCTACCTGAGGTTTTTTTCTCGCCGAATCAGGTATGTCAAAATCCATGATGAGCACGGTATTGTCTTGAGAAACAAAGTAGGGCACGATCTGTTTCATGCTGATATCAAAGACAACGTCATCTCCATACTGCTTCGGAAGGATCTGTTTGATTGCTGTTTCGAATTCCTGTGTGACAAATGGACGTGCAAACTGACCAGGTATGCGTGTATCATCAATGCGCAGGATGAGGTTGTCGCCATCACGGTTGACATCAAAGGACGCTTTGCCGTCAAGGCCTATCTGGAGCCTTGACTTATTATCAACGGTCATGAAATCAACGCTCTTTATACTCAATCCAAAAACACATACAGGTACAACAAGAAACCCGACCAGCGCCATTAGGATTATATTTTTCTTCATAGTGTTACTCCCCCTCTTCCTTCCTAAGCGACAATACAACTTCTCGTGTATTCACGCGCCCCATGTAGTCTTTAAAATGCTGCTTTATCGTGACTCTTCCGAGTGAGATTTTCGTGACGATTCCGGAGTTTTCTCCGATGAGTGTGCCTTCTGTAATGATATGGCCCATGCCGGAGGATTCCTGAATAAGTGCCCGGTTCTCTGTCCCCAGAATGATTCCTACGAGCTCCACCTGAGAGAGGCTGAGTTTCTGGAGAGGATCGGTGATTTTATTGGAATCTCCTCCGGTGATATCCATAGGACTCGCCAATTCGTATGGTAGGAATGGATCCCTTTCCCCGGCCACGGTGTACGCCGGTTTCTGTTTTTCTTCCTGTACAAGCACTGGTTTTACCTTTTGCTTTTTGGGTGCAACTGCAGTCTTTGCCGGATGTGGAGCCGGGGCCGGACCCTTCTTCCCTCCTGAGCAGGAAACCAGGCCTACAAGAAGCAAGATCATGATTAAGGAGATGTATTTTTTCATTTCGTCTTCCCTTTGTTCTTGCCTGCTTCATTTGTCGGGGTTTCTATAAATTTGTATGTGACAGCATTACATGAGGTGTTGAGTTTCATATCCCCGCTGATGTCTTTTTTGGGGGATGAAATGGTAATGTTGGTAATGTTTACGATTCTGGGCATTGTGGACACTTTATGGAAAAACATCACAATATCCTTATAATTTCCCTGGATCTGCAGATCAACAGGGATCTCTGCGTAGAAGTTTTTCGGGACTTCAGACTTTGGCTTGAAGAGGGTAAAGGTGAGTCCTGAAGCTTTGCCGAGGGCTGAAATGTTTTCCAGCAGTGTGGGGATTTCGCTTTTGTTGGGGAGCTGCTTGAGGGCAACATGCAGTTTTGCCCTGGTTTCTTCGAGCTCTGCCTCATATTTAGGCTTTTCCTTTACGATGTCCCTTTTTGCAGACAGCTCTTGTTTCAATTGAGTAAGTTCAGGTTCTAAAGCCTGTATTTCTGCGAGTACCGGTCTGTAAAAGAATTGCCAGTAAACGCCTAAGATAGCCCCAAGGATCACGATGAGCATCAGTGTCTTGTATAGAGGCTTTTGTCTTAGAATAATATCAATTACGTTCATCTCCCACCTCAAGTCTGGAACTTTATTTTGCATGTGATGGTAAAGTTATGATAGTCGCCTTTTTTCTGGGCCAATACAAGTTCAACGTTATCGAAATATCGAGATGCCTGCAGCTTCTTCATGAACATTGCGATTGTGGGATTGTCTACGGCAATACCGTTGAGTGAGAGGCTGTTGCCGCTGTTTTTCACAGAAGTGATCCATGCTTTTTCCGGAATGATGAGACTCAGCTGGTCAAGAACCTCCACCGGTCCGCTCTTTTTTGTATTGAGATCATTGATAATTTCGAGCTTCCGTTCCAGTTCCTGCTTCTGCTTTTTGAATTTCTCGATTTCTCCTGCTTCGGCAGTGAGTTTTTTGATCTCCAGCTTCGTTTGTGTAATTTCCTGTTGAAGCATGTGTTTCTGGTTCGTGATGGATGACTGCACAAACCAGGAGAGAATGAATACCAGCGTGATGCACAAAACCAGAAGTACGATATGTTCGATAAGGGCCTTTTGCCTTAATTCCGATTTTATGGGAAGCAGATTAATTTTTACCATTTGTAATCGGCCCTCCTTAACGCTAGACCTACTGCTACCGCCATTTGCGGAGCAATATAGGCCATATATTCCGGGTCGAAAACTTTGTCATCCCACGTAATATTGTTGAAAGAATTTATCATTTCCACAGGGATATCCATTTGTTTCTCCAGCAGGGAAACCAGTCCCGGTATGCGGCAGGACCCCCCCGACATATAGATCCGTTCGATATTTTCGTTGACCATGGTGGAAAGGAAGAAGTCAAGGGTTCTTCGTATCTCCTGAACATAGGTCTCTGCAGCCATCTTGAATATGTAGTTGATTCTCTCTAAGTCAATCCCCTCGATTTCCGAGCCGGTCTTGATGTTTTCCGCCCTCTCGTAGCTTACCCCGAACTCTCTCTGGATTCTTTCGGTAAGCTGCCTTCCTCCCATGGAAATATCCCTGGCAAAAATCGACATTCCATCCTTTAAGATGTTGATGTTTATCATGGATGCCCCTGCATCCACAAGGGCTACAATGGATTCAGGTGCGTCGGGGTAATTGACCCCGTACATGGTTTCAAGGGCAAATACGTCGATATCCATAAGCATGGGCTTCAGGCCTGCATTGCGTACTGCGGATGCGTAATCATCCACGAGTTCCCTCTTTGATGCCACAAACAGGACGTCCATCATATCGGAACGCTCGAGACTTTCGCCCAGGACAAAGGAGTCGAGATATACATCATTTATATCAAATGGGATATATTGTTCGGCCTCGATCATCAGGGTTTCCTGAAGTTCCGACTCGCTCATTAACGGGAGTTCCGCCTTTTTTACAATGACGGAGTGTCCCGAGATTGCAGTCGCAGATCCTTTTGTGCGGACCTTCAGGTTTTCACGGAGATTTTTTATCGTATCAACCACAGTCTCTGAATCCATGATGTCCTTGTCAACGATACACTCGGAAGGTATAAGCCCAAGACCAAGAGATTTGAGCTCGTATCCCCCGCGGACCTTTGCAATGTCCACCATCTTTATTGATTGTGATCCGATATCCAGTCCTAATAAGGTTTTTTTATCGAAAAACATCAAATCACCCCGTAATCATTTCTTGGTTTTTTTGAATACAACAATGAGATCTCCAGGCTTGACCAGATTCATTTCTTGAATAATTACATGCTCGATATAAGCCGTATTTTCTCTGAGCATATATGCTTCCTGGGTCAAGGAGACATTTTCCTTGCGCAGGGTTGCATTCTGTACCTTTAAATTCGACAATTCTTGGGACAGTTGATATCCACGGATAAGACCCTTTTCTCCTGGAACGGTCAGCAGGATGAGCAGGATGATCATCAAGAGACAACCATATGTGATGGAGCGAGGAATATTCATCACTTATATTATATCCTAATAGTAAT
>CAYRCP010000176.1:0-4716 GCA_964422755.1 uncultured Bacteriovoracaceae bacterium
GCTTTATCTTGTCAATACTCCCGAACGGCTTTGTGAAAAAGTCGTTTGCCCCGAGTTTCATGGCATCGATCACCGAGTCCATGTCGCCGAAGGCCGACACCATGATTATCATGGTGTCGGTATCCGATGATCTGATCTTTTTGAGTGCCTCCATCCCACCTATTTCCGGCATGCGGATATCCATGATAATGAGATCGAAGCTCCGGGCAGACCATAGCTCTAATGCTTCTCTGCCGTCTTCAGCAAAGGCGAGCTGGTAGTTTTCATCCGCAAGGATATTTTCAAAAAAAGTCCTGGTATAATCCTCGTCGTCGACTATGAGTACCTTCGGCGTATTTTTTATCATCTTTTCCCTCAATGCACCCGGGCCGGCAGATACACTGTGATTGTGGTCCCTCTGCCCTGTTCGCTCTCCACTTCAATCCTCCCGTTATGATCCTGGATGATCCAGTACACAAGGCTCAAACCGATTCCGGTGCCCTTACTTTCTTCCTTTGTAGTATAAAATGGCTCAAATATTTTAGGGATATCCTCCCGGGGAATTCCCTCGCCGTTATCGGTAATACTCACCTCAACCTGCCTTCCCATACCGTAATCACCCGAACACGCAATCTCTATCCTGCCGGCTTCATCCACTGCCTGACCGCTGTTATAAAGCATGTTCATAAAGGCCTGCTGGAGAAGATCGGGATCGGCGCATATCAGGGGCACTGCATGGAAAGATCTTATCAGATCGACCTTTTCGAAAAGTCCGTGCCGCGAGACGAAATCGATGCTCGCACCCAGGACATCCCTGATATCGACAATCACCCGCTTATTCTTCTGGGGCTTCCGCGAAAAACTCAAAAGCCTGGAGATGGTTTCGTGGCATGAAATGCCTGCATCATGGATCATCTTCGTCAGGCGATACCGTTCATCCTCCCGGTCCATCTTCTGCATGAGTACGTCCGCGATATTGATCACCCCCACAAGGGGATTGTTGATCTGGTGTGCAATAGCGCTGACGATCTCCCCGATAAATGTCATCTTCTGCAGCTGAATGAGGTTTTTCCGCAGCTTTTCCCGTTCTTCTATATCCACTCCCAAAAGCAGTGTAGCGATTTCCTTGCCGGATGAAACATCTCTTACCTTGCTTACATAGAGCTCTATCTGCACGGTTGTCTTGTCAAACCGGTAGATATTCACGGTTCCAAGCCACAGGCTCTTCGATGAAATCGCCTCGTCAAGCACTGAGAGTTCTTCCCTGGGAAAAAACCTCTCTACCGGGGTGTTGAATACCTGGGATGCAGAAAAACCCAGCATATGCTCGGCGGTCTTGTTAAAGCTTACGATCCTGTTTTTACTGTCTACCGACATCACCATGTTGGGAGAGGCATCGAGCACCTGGGCAAGAAATGTCTGTGACTGCCTCAGTTCTTCTCCGGCCTTTTCCGCCTTGCGTTTTTCGCGGTACAGATCGTCCTCCACCTCGATAAACAGGGCTGTCCAGTTGAGATCAGGGATCTTGCACGCGAGAAATTTGATAATCATGTCCCTGCGGTAAAACTGCGGGTAGTAGTGATCAACCAGCACAGAGAGGCGATCAGCCTTATTGTTCAAGAGGTTGTTGTACATTTCAGCAACCTGCGGATTCTTGTGTGCTTTGGGATAGGCCTCCTTGATATGCTTACCGATAAGTTTCTCCCGCTTCTTGCGGGAATTCTCTTCCTGCTTCTTGTTCAGGTAGGTGATCTCGCCTTTTTCATCCACAAGCAGGATGCCGATGGGGGCTTCCTCGATGACCGCCAGAAGGTGCTTGTTCTGCTCTCGTAACAGCTCCAATTCAGCTGCCGTATTTTTGCTGTTTTTTTCTGACGAATTTCCGGAGATGGTAAAACTCACAAACTCACCGGCAGGGATCACCCGAACCTCTGCAGTCAGGTCTTTTATGGGTATGCCGCTCAACACCATATCGTGCTCCAGATTTTCCGGCAAACCATGAGACTTCAAGGCAGGAAAATGATCGAAGAGAAAATCATCCTTTTCGATAGGCCCAATGTGCGACAGGAGTGATGCCTTGTCATTACAAGCCACAACACCAAAATCCCTCCCGGTAAGAATCAGTGCATTTTCAAGGTCTGACATATGATCGCATTATACATTGTTTTGACATACAATACTACCAAAGTACAACATTCCCGCCTGTTGGGGAAGCCCCCGGCGGCGAACTGCCGAAAAATTGCTATTCTCCAATAACACACCAGTATTGCTGGCGGAGTTATGACAAAGCCCTATTCTGATCCGGCTCACGTTACATCCTGATTCGTCAAACACGGCTTTGCGCTGTGAAAAGAACAGGCACCTTGAAAAACAACTTGAGCTTTTTCGGTGTGGACAGAACAAGGATCGCCGAATTCATACGTTATTCGATTTTGCCCATAAGTTTGTTGACACAGACATCCCAGCCGTGCAATATTTTCTGAGAATAACTGCATGTGGAGATTGCAATGGGTCTAGGGGAACTCAAGGATAATTCAAAGATTATTATAATCGGCCTGGCCGTTGTATTCGGGTTGCTCTTTATTCTGCAGAATTTTGAACAGACATCCTTTCAGTTTCTTATCTGGACCATCTTCAGCGGTCCGAAATGGATCGTGATCAGCCTTACCTTTCTGCTGGGTTTTGCCTTCGGCTATCTGCTGGCCAAGAAAAAGTCGTGACCGTCAGGCAGGGCCTGCACGTTTTCTCGCCTGGAATTACTCTTGATACTATCTTTGTAACTACTCACGTAGTCAGGCTGAAGCTGTTTAGGCTGAAGGCTGAAGGAGTCCGAAAAGTACTTTTTCCAGCACTTTAGCGAAGAAACAGCAAATCTTCGCATCAGACATGCCCTCAAAGTGTGCTATATCCCCGCTTTTCCTAACAGTCTTCACTAGTTATCACCCCAAGGGCATTTCTTTCAGGGCACCTTCCTACCTGAATAGTTACCTATCTTTTTAATAAGCTGAAGTGAATAGGGCTCTTGTGCTTTTAAGGGGAGCAGTCAGAACCGCTCCCCCGTCTGTTCGAATAATTGTTTTATTTCATTCTCTCGATGATGGCCTGACCGAACTGTGAGCATTTCAGCAGGGTCGCGCCTTCCATCTGGCGCTCCAGGTCATAGGTCACCTGCTTATCGATGATTGCCCGCTCGATACCATTTCGCACCAGGGATGCCGCCTCTTTCCACCCGAGGTAATCGAGCATCATGGCGCCCGAGAGGATTAATGACCCCGGATTGACCTTGTCCTGGCCGGTATATTTGGGGGCTGTCCCGTGTGTTGCTTCAAAAATAGCCACGGGTATGCCGATGTTTGCGCCCGGGGCGATCCCGAGTCCTCCCACCTGGGCTGCAAGGGCATCGGATATAAAGTCACCGATCAGATTCGGCACAGCGAGAACGTCGTACTCTGCAGGCCTTAAAAGCGCCTGCTGGAACATGGAGTCTGCAATACGGTCGTTGATGAGTATCTTGCCTTCGGGCATCTTGCCGTCATAGTCTTTCCACAGTGCATCCTCTGTGACGGTGATATCGGCAAATTCGTCTTTTATCACCTCGTAGCCCCAATCCCGGAATGCGCCTTCGGTGAATTTCATGATGTTGCCTTTGTGAACCAGGGTTACCACCTTTTTATTATTCTCGATGGCATACTCCACGGCCATTCTCACCAGCCGCTTTGTTCCGGTGATGGATATGGGTTTTATGCCGATGCCCGAATCGGTGCGGATAGTTGTCTTTAATTCCTTGTTGAGAAAAGAGATGACCTTGTTTGCGTCTGACGTCCCTTCCGCCCACTCTATGCCTGAATAGACATCCTCGGTGTTCTCTCTGAATACGGTAATGTCCACAAGCTCGGGCCTTTTCACCGGCGAAGGAGTTCCCTGGTAGTATCTCACCGGCCTGACACAGGCAAACAAATCCAGTATCTGCCGCAAGGCCACATTGAGCGAACGGATCCCCCCGCCCACAGGTGTGGTCAGCGGCCCCTTGATTCCCACGATGTACTGCCGGAATGCCTCGAGCGTCTCTTCGGGCAGGTATGAACCAACGTTGTCATATGCCTTCTGACCGGCAAGAACCTCTTTCCAAGCTATCTTTTTTGTTCCTGAGTATGCCTTGTCCACTGCCGCATCGAGCACATTTTGTGCCGCGCTCCAGATATCAGGGCCGACCCCGTCTCCCTCGATATATGGAATGATCGGATCATCAGGAACAACCAATTTTCCTTGCGTGAATTCAATCTTTGTACCTTGTGTCATTTTAATTTCCTCACTTAGATTTACTTGAGCCTGCACATCTATGAACTTCGTCCCGGAGCAGGGCCTTGTTGATCCCTGGTGCTCATCCTTACGCCCCGGCATTCCTGACAGCTGATACCCTTGAAAGCGTCCGAGATGCGGATATCTTCATTATCGAGAAACTCTGCATTGAACGTGCCGGCATATTCCTGTGCTTCATACTCAATGCCGGGTTCATACTAGTGCCAGGGTGCGGAGTAAAACACCTTTTTGTTCTCATCCCGGCGGACCATACTACTTCTTCCTTCTGGGGATATATGCCTCTTTGGGAATTTTCTCGGGTTCAGGTGCACCAGCCTCCCGGCGGGCCTCGATGATCTCCTCCATGGTTATCTCCCTGGGTATCTTGAGATCCTGCCCCACATAGATAATCTTGGGGTCTTTTATCTGGTCCCTGTT
>CAYRCP010000177.1:0-4671 GCA_964422755.1 uncultured Bacteriovoracaceae bacterium
GGCTTCAGGTATGTCTGGCGATCAAGGCACACATAGCTCACATCCCCTTGTGACAGGGCAGCACCCGTGCCGGGTATAACATACATCCCGGCGTCACCTTCAAGATTGTCCTTGAGCGTGTATTCGATCTTTCCTTCGTGCCCCTCCCCCGCACCTGCAGGCTCACCCGGGGAGATCTCAGCGACAAGCCCCTTGAACTCAAGATCGCGGAAGAGATCCGCAAGTTTCCCCGCATCCATGTCCTGCTTCAGGAATTTTTCAGGGCCGATCCCAAGCTCCACATCTTTGTCGAGCCGTACCAGTTCGTAGCCTAAAAGGGCCTGTTCCCGATATTGTAGGATTGCATTTTTCTGTCTGGCCTTGCTGATCTGCCCGGCGTTGTCGATAATCTCATGCAGGTGGCCCAAAGAATTGATCAGGGACGTGGCACCCTTGGCACCAATGCCCGGAACCCCGGGTATGTTGTCCGAGCTGTCTCCCATGATGGACAGCAGGTCCGCGATATATTCCGGATATACCCCGTATTTCTCCTTTACCGCATCCCGGTCATAGAGGACATCCTTGAGCGTATCCCACACCAATGTCTCATCATTCACCAGCTGCATGAGATCCTTGTCGCCGGAGACAATGACGACCCGGAACTCCGATCCATACCTGCGTGCAAGGGATGCAATGATATCATCCGCCTCCAAGCCCTCGACCTGTACCATCGGTATTCCCATGGCCTGGACAACCTCAATGATATAGGGAACCTGGACAACAAGGTCCTCGGGCATCTTCTGCCTGGTTGCCTTGTAGTCTTTGTACATTGCATGCCGGTGGGTCGGCCCTCTGGAATCCAGGACAAAACAGATATGATGAGGATCCTTATCCTTGAGCAGTTTCAGGAGCATGCGCGAAAAAATGTAGATTGCATTGGTGGGCATACCCTTTGAGGTGGAAAGATTTCTCATGGCATAAAAGGCGCGGTAGACATAGGAGCTGCCGTCGATAAGATAGAGGTCGCCGTGTTCCATTATGATTTCAGTAGTCCTCCTGCTTTCTTCTTCCATGCCTGATAATCCTCGATGATCCCGGCATGGTCGAATACAATCGGCTCCGGGAGTTTATCAAGAGAAAAGACTCCCACATCTTGAGCATCGTCCCGGGCCTCGAGGATACCGTCACCGCGAGCGACAAATACGGTTGTTATGGTATGAAACCGGGGGTCTCTATCAGGCGCGGAGTAGACGTGGAACATCTTAAGATCTTCCACATGCAGACTTGTCTCTTCACCGGCCTCCCTGATTGCAGCATTTTCGACGGACTCCCCATAGTCGACAAAACCTCCCGGCAGTGCCCACCCATGGGGCTCATTCTTCCTGTACACCAGGACTATGCCGGATAAGTATTCTATGATGATATCCACCGTCGGGTAGGGGTTTTTGTACCTGCTGATTGTCTGCCCGCAGTTCGGGCAGGTGATTACTTCTTTGGTGGACATCAAGTGTCCTTCATGCACAACGAGATCTCACCCCCGTCGCCATCGAAGATGATGTCTGCTCTATCACTGAGCCCCTGACAGCGTTCCTCAATCTCCTGTTTAATCTCAGGGGTCAGCGCCAGATCCTGACATCCCAGTCGTATCACCCCTCCCTCCAGGACGATCCGCAACGTTCTCCCCTTCTGGGTTGAGGTAAGGATGGTGTTGATTATCCCGGTCACGGCATATGAAAGCGCATTATAGTCGCTCTTGACATAGTGGGACCTGGAATCCAGGGAGATCTCCCGGTTGGTCTCGTGCTTGAACCGCATATCAGCCATGAGAAAATCGATCTCCATCTGCAGGTATTCTCTCAACTCAATGGAGGTATAGCCCTCACTGATCATCTGGATCTTATACCCAAGTGGTTTGAGAATCTGATCGATTCTATCAGCACCATCCTGGATGGATTTAATATCCTTGCTGTTTTTCTCCCTGATGTTCATGAACTCTTCTTCGGAAAGCTCTTTGAGGCTTTCGATCTTCTCATTCCTCGACTCAATGAGTTGAGCCCTTCCCATTACCCACATCAGGGGGGTGTTGAGATTATGTACCATACCCCCCATTACAGAGCCCACATGCCCGTAGAGCTTATCCTTCATCCTTCCTCCATAAAAGCCCGATATGCCAGGTATGTGGCGTATGTGTCCACCTTTGATGAAAGCTCGAATGGTGAGTGCATGGACAGCAGTGCCGTCCCCATGTCAACAACGTCCATCCCATACTCTGCAAAGAATTTTGCAACAGTGCCGCCGCCTCCCTCGTCTACCTTCCCGAGTTCTCCTGTCTGCCAGGGGATATTTTTCCGGTTCAAAAACGACCTGATCCAGCCCATATATTCTGCGTGAGCCTCGTTCGATCCTGACTTTCCCCGGGAACCGGTGAATTTGGTCACGCATACGCCGTACCCCATCTTTGCAGCATTCGTCTTTTCATGAACCTCGGGGTAGTCCGGATCGAGGGCCCCGTTTGTATCCCCGGAGATGGCCTTGCTCTTGAACAGGACCCGTGACGGCACGACATTCTCTTTAAATTGCTCTGAAAGTCCCCAGATAACCTCTTCCAAAAAGTTGCTTTTTGCCCCGGTGTTGCCGTCGCTGCCGATCTCTTCCTTGTCAACAAGCAGTGCTATTGTCGTATAGGGCACTTTTGCACAATCGCGCACCGCAGCAAACGCAGCCCAGGAGCACACCCGGTCATCCTGACCGTATGCCCCGACCATGGAGCAATCAAACCCCACATCCCTGGCCGGGCCGGCAGGGACAATCTCGATATCCGCTGAAACAAAATCCTGCTCCACGATGCCGTATTTCTCGTTCAGCAGGGAAAGAATACGTCCTTTGACCTTGTCGTCTTTCGCCTGCAAGTCGGGAATGGAGCCAATTATGATATTGAGCTTTTCCCCCAGAAAGGCATCGCCGACCTTCTTGGTGTACTGGGTCTTGCCGGCAAGATGCGGTAGTAAATCCTCGATGGTAAAACAGGGCTCCCCTGTTTCCTCGCCAATGACAATACTGACGGCGCTCCCATCCTCTTTTACGACAACACCATGAAGAGCCAGTGGCCGTGCCAGCCATTGGTACTTTTTTATGCCCCCGTAATAGTGTGTCTTGAGCATGGCGATATCGGTGTCCTCATAGAGAGGGTTTGCCTTCAGGTCGAGGCGTGGACAGTCAATGTGGGCAACAACAATACGAACACCTTCGCTCAAGGGGGCCGACCCTTTTCGGCACAGGGCTATGGCCTTGCCTCGATTTTCAAAAACATAAAGGCCCTTCCTGCCCCCTGAACGCTCCCGGATGAATGAAACCGCCTCACGTTCTGTTTTCACCTGAGACAAAAATTCTTTGTATTCTTCATTATAAGCCTCAATCTTAGCTTCTTTCCCTTTCAGGGTCTCCCAGCCAGAGACAGGCTTATGTGCGAGTTCTCTCTTATCCTTTGTCTTTTTTCTCGGCATCGTCTTCTTCTTTCCCCTCCTCTGAGATTTCTTCAGAATAAACCTCGGTAAGAGAACGAACTTCTATCCCTGC
The DNA here is from genome assembly GCA_964422755.1 of uncultured Bacteriovoracaceae bacterium. Classification (GTDB taxonomy): domain Bacteria; phylum Desulfobacterota; class Desulfomonilia; order UBA1062; family UBA1062; genus DSAD01. The sequence continues at coordinate 3,556 of CAYRCP010000177.1, forward strand.
ATCCTTGAGTACCTTCCTGATTTCAGCCTTTTTTGCGTCCACGACCTTGAGCATGAAATTCTGATGTTTCATTCGAACCTCCCTGGTATAGTTTGATTGCAATGGAGGCATTTATTACCCCGCATTGCCTTTTCTGTCACAAAGAATCCTCTCCTTTTGATAATCTCCTTACCACAATTATGACAAAAGGTGTTTTCTCCAATATGTCCCATGACATTACCTGTATATACATAATTGAGCCCCTGACTCAATCCAATATCTCGAGCAGCTTCAATCTCGCCTACAGAGGTCGGCTGAGCCTTGTCGTAGAGATAGTGCGGGTAGTACCGGCTTATATGCCAGGGAATATCAGGGCTTATGGATTTGATAAATCCCGCGATATCCCGGATTTCATCGTTTGAATCGTTCTCTCCCGGGATCAAAAGCGTGGTGATCTCTATCCAAACCCCGGCATCATGATATGCCTTGATAGCATCGAGCACACCCTGGAGTCTTCCGCAGCAGAGTTTTTTGTAGAAGCTGTCGGAAAAGGACTTCAGGTCGATATTGGCTGCATCGATAAGCCCCTTCAGACTTCCTGTGACCACATCGGTGGATATGTATCCATTGGTGATCATGGTATTTCGTATACCCTTTGCATGGGCCTCTTGGGCTGTATCGAGCACATACTCGATGTAGATCGTTGGTTCTGTGTAGGTATAGGAAATACTCTCGCACCCCTTTAAGAGCGCTGATTTCACCACATCTTCAGGCAGCAGTTGCTCACCGGTTATGCGCCCCGTCTGTATGGGATATTGCGAGATGTCGCTGTTCTGACAGAATGTGCAGCGGAAATTGCACCCCACGGTTGCGATGGAAAACGCTGACGAGCCCGGCAGAAAGTGAAACAGCGGCTTTTTCTCTATCGGGTCCACACTGGCGGCAATGCTCCGCGCCCAGACAAGGCTGTAAAGAACCCCGCCTACATTCTTCCTCACGCCGCATATGCCGGTATTATTTTCACCAATCACACATCTATGAGGACAGAGTACACACTGCACCCTGTCCTCATCAAGGCTGACCCAGTAGAGTGCCTCTTTCATCAATCCTTATACCGTGCTCCTTTGTCTGCGGAAA
>CAYRCP010000178.1:0-4669 GCA_964422755.1 uncultured Bacteriovoracaceae bacterium
TGATCCGGGCAATGACCTCGTCCTGGAGTTCCTTGCCGATGCTCGTGAAATATGCGTTATACCCGGTTATGCGTACCAGCAGAGACGGATAGTTTTCGGGATTTTTCTGAGCGTCGCGCAGCATGTCGGCGTCGACCATGTTTATCTGCAGGGACGATCCGCCGGTTTCAATGCAGCCTTTCAGGAATGCCTTGAAGGTATCCCGGTGCTTTTCATCGCGCAGGAGTGACGGGTTGATCGTGATGGTGTGGCTTGCTCCGTTGGGCAGGCAATTGCAGTATCCTTTCCAGTCGCCGCTGTCTTCGGCTGTTCTGCCGCCTAAGGCCTTGCCCACGGAGTTCATATTTGCCGTGGGACCGTTGATGTCTGCGCCATTCGATGGACAGATGGCATTTGAAAGGAACTGCCCCTTGGGCCTGCCGTTGGGGCTTGCCGGAAGGATATAGCCGTCGCCGACCCAGTAGTTCCAGCTGAGCATGCCCGGCCTGAACTGCCGGTTGGTGCTGGCGGTGGTATGCTTCCAGGTCTCATCGCACCAGAGATCCATAACCGCGCAGGCCATCTCGTCTGCCACATCATCGTCGCGACCGTATTTGGGTGCCTTGAACCTGGCCTTGGCCTGAAGCACCTCGTGGCCCTGCCAGTTTGCCCTGAGTGCATCGATGAGCTCGGCCATGGTACAGTCCCTGTTGTCGAAGACCAGGTATTTGATGGCGAGGAGAGAATCCACGGTAGTGGCAAAGGTAACTGCCTCCAGAGTGGTAAAGTTCAGTTCAGCCCCGCCCTGGGTGATGTCGATCCCCTTTTGTGCACACCCCTTGATCAGGCAGGAGAGATACGGGGTGGGGCAGAATCTGGCACGGATGGACTCGGATTTCTCATAGAGGTCGACGCATCGCTTAATGATAGCCCTGGTCTGCTGTGCATAGGCCTTCCAGAACTCCTGCCAGGCAGCAAAGGTTGCTGCCTCCCCGGTGTCTGGTCCGTCCTGCTTTATCTTGTCACGTTTGCCCGTGATAGGGTCAACAAATTCCAGAAGGTCTTTACCTCCGGTGAGTGCCAGTTCCACTGCCTTGAACAGGTTGAGGTTGTTGTCCACGGTCCCGGACCGGTCATTGCCCACCATGGTGTTCTCCAGGCAGCCCACCGGCGCATATTCGTGCACGTTGTGCTCATTGATGAGATCTTCGGTCCCGGCCCTTTTTGCCTCGCGCATCATTCCGGCAATGGATCGTTCGTCAAAATTCAGGAGGAAGGGAGAGCCCTGGCTGGAAGAGATCATGTCAACAACTCTGTCGAAGAGCTCGTCCGGGGTACCCTGGTGAAGCCGGACATTGGGCTTGGGCTCCAGGATGGGTGACATCTCGTCGATCACCTCCAGCATGGCCCAGGTGAGGTCGTTTGTCATATCTTTGCCGCCGGCACCCATGCCGGACAGCGTTATGAGCTGCCCGTAGCCCGCGGTGATTCCCTGGTTGCCGGTACGGATCATGGCATCATAGACCGTGTTCGCATGTATCCAGAAACATTTCATGAGCTCCTTGCCAAACTCTCTGTCCATGCCTTGACTCAGGGAATACTCCCAGTAGGGCAGGAGATACTGGTCTATACGTCCGAAAGAAACCCCGGGGCCGGGATAGTTTTCGTCGCTCATGATGAGCATGTGTGTCATCCACAGGGCCTGAAGAGCCTCCCAGAATGTCCCTGGCGGCTCCCAGGGGACCCTTCTCAGGTTCTGTTCCATCTGCTCAAGCTCGCTCCTGCGGGCAGGGTTTTGCTCCTGGGAAGAGAGACGTGCACACTCATCAGCATACTTGCCGGCAAGATCTCCTGGCATGGTAGCGGCAGTCATCATGGCTCTCAGCTGTGCGCCTTTCGGCCCTTTTTTATCGGAAGTGCTCAGGGAGTCGTACTGGGCAGAGATATCTTCATGGATCCCCTTCCAGCCGATCTTCAAGGCATGCTCGTATCCCGGGATAATATGCCCGCTCGTTGCCCCTGAATTGCCGTAGCCATGGTCGTGAAACCACTTCATCGAAGCCCTGGCGCCGTTTTTCCCGTAGATGAGCTTGTCCCTGTTTTTTGCCTCCTGCTTTGTCCAGCATTTCGATGTCTGGAGATTGAAGCGGGCACCTGCGATGAGGTCGCCGGGCAGTATCTCCTGGGGCACATAGTTCACCATGACTTCTTTGACAAACCAGGCCTTTCTCTCGGGAAGGCTCCTGGACCAGAAGTTGCCCGGCAGGTTGACCGTGCGGGCCGCCTGGTGCATGGAAGACCGGAAAGTCTGCATGAATGCATAGGTTTCCGGGACGATGTAGAAAGTCATCTCGTCGAAGACGATATCCCATGGCGTGCCGGTTGTCCATGCAGTGAATTCATTATTCCACGCCCTCTTTGCCCCGGTGAAGTAGTAGTCGTGAAGCCATGTTATCCTGGGAGAAAGACCTCGTGGCTCCTTTACCCGGTAACGGGCTTTGGATGGTGTTGATACGCTCATAAAGCCTCCTGTTATTCTTGCGGGAGAAGTGATCTCAGGTGGTTTTCTCCATGGTCGAGGATCTCGCGCATGATTACTACTGAACGTTCCTGGTCTTTGTCCGAGATGGCGCTTACGAGTTTTTTATGGGATGCAAAGGTCACCGGGACAACCGCCGGGTCGGTAAAGAACAGGGAGGTGAAATTCATATATACCGGCTTGAACGAATTGATGAGCAGCGGGTAGATGAGACTGCCCGAGGCCATGCCGATGAGATGGTGAAATGCGAAGTCAACCCTGGTGATCTCGTCGATACTATCAGGGGACAGCCTGTTTTCGAGCAGCAGGATTTTATTAAATGCCGTCATATGGTCTTCACTGCGATGAATGGATGCGAGTCTGGTTGTCTCGATCTCGATGAGGGTCCTTGTCTGGATCAGGCTGTCTAAAAGGGCAGGATCAAGGCTTCCTCTCTGGTAGTTGATAAGTGATGTGAGGATGGCCAGCGATCCTTCCTTCCGGTAGTCGTTCACCACCGTCCCCAGCCGGGGCCGCATGGTGACCAGTCCTTTTGATGCGAGGTCCACGAGGCCCTCATGTACAACAGGCCTGCTCACACCCAACTGGAGGGCGAGCTCGCGCTCGGATGGCAGCTTCTGGCCGATGGCGATTTTGCCGGTGAGAATAAGGTCTTCGAACCTGGAGGTGAACACTTCTTTGAGGCTGTCAGCCTTGAGCGGCTTGAGAATTTTCTTCATGCGATCTCCTATTGGCTGGTGGTAATACCACCAGCCAATATACGTAAAGACAGAGCCGAATGCAAGGGAAAAGCCGGTATGTCTTGGGTGTGCATGTAATGTATCATCCTGCGAGCGATGGTGAGACGCAACCCACCCTCGTTACTATTGTCTTCCCTTTGATATATATAATAGTGTATATTCACTCTTGAGCGTAAATCCGCAATGCGTTTTTCTTTTCGATTGGGGTTGAACATGGGGAGAAATCGATTTAAGAGCCTGACGTGTGTGAAATATTATACACATAAGTGGCAATGTTTTACCCATAAACCTTTTGGTTTCTTACCTCCCCATGTTGGTTCTGCTGGCATACCTTGTTGAAATGTATAATGATAAACTAAATGTATGCGCAGTGCATGGATATTGCTTTATTTTAAATTGACATTGTAAAAAAGGAATAGGGCCTCGATGATGTGCTCTTTCGGGGGTATACGGCACGAGGGATTGTCAGGGCGTATTATCAGGATAAACAATACAAGGATAGCTTCCTGTTGTCTATGGAATGAGATATTTATGATGATGAAAAAGGCATTTCAGATTTTCTTATCGGCTGTGATTATCTTAAGTGTATCCGCAATTCCCCTGCAGGCCGGACAGATAGTAACGGATGATGTGCGTGCCTGGGCCCGCGAGGCGCTGAAGCAGGAGACAGGACTTGAGACAGAGCAAGCCGGCAACACGCTTGGTGTGCTCTATTTTCACAACAAGTCCGGCAAGGCCAGGCTGAATCCTCTTCAAAAGGGGCTCGCCTTCATGCTGATGACAGATCTTTCCCAGGTGGAGGGGCTCGTTCTGGTAGAGCGGGTCAAGCTGCAGGCATTGGCAGAGGAAATGGACCTGGGGGTCACGGGACTGGTGGACCCGGATTCAGCACCGCGGGTAGGGCGGTTGCTGGGTGCCAGATTTCTGGTTGGCGGAGATATTCAGGGCCTGGCATCACAGTTGGGGATAGTATCCGATGTGCTGGAGGTGCCGTCACAGCGAGTTGCGGGCAGCCCTTCGAGTAAAGGAGATCTGCCCGGGATATTTGAGATGGAAAAGGAACTTCTCTTTGCGATCATCGATATTTTGAAGATAGAGCTCTCCGAGCAGAAAAAGCTGGAGCTGGAAAAACCGTTTACCACTCATATCGATGCTCTGTACAACCTGATGTATGCAATAGACAGCGCTGACAGGGGTGATTATCTCAAGGCTGATGCGTACTATAAGGAGGCCCTCAAAAAGGACCCCGGGCTTAATGCTGCCAGGGACGGAATGGAAGAGCTCAAGAATTTGAATCTGGTGGGGCCTCACGATCGAAGCAAGGCCATGGCGGAGTCGTTGGAGGAAAGGACGTCGCAGACAAGCCGGTTAACCGATGATTATATCTCCCGGAGGAATAGAAATCCCGGGG
>CAYRCP010000179.1:116-4634 GCA_964422755.1 uncultured Bacteriovoracaceae bacterium
CACAAAGTAACAAAGGCACAAAGTAACAAAGGCACAAAGTAACAAAGGCACAAAGTAACAAAGGCACAAAGGCACAAAGTGAAGGAGCGCCTTTCAGGCGCGATCGTTTTATCAATTAGAGATTCAATTTTCCTTAACCTTGTACCTTAAACCTTCTTTTAAATTCTCAATCCAAATTCAAATCCTGCTGCCTTGCCAATGCAGTGGCGTGGCACTATTATGCCGACATGGATGAGCGTAATTCTACCGTGCTGCCATGGGCCGGTTTGAGGTGGCTCATGGTCATGAGAATCTGTACCGGGATTGCTGTTCTTTGCTTTTTATCCCTGTGGCTGCTGCAGGGCTGCGCCTCGAACGAGGCCATGCCGGTGGCCGGCGAGTTCTGGCAGGACAGGAGGCCCGCCTTGGGTGTTGCGCTGACGACTGCTCCTTCACCGGAAGTCAGGCTCAGGACCATGTACTCGTCCGGGATGAGGACGCCGAGGATACTGCTCGGACCCATTGATGGCGACCGGGATAATGAAGAACTTATCATGGTCGAGGCAGACCAGATGCGTCTGGAGCGGTTTCTTCGGGAGAGTGACATCCAAGGGTTATCAGCGGCCCGGGACCTGTTCGTCCAGAGGCTTTCCGCAGCGGGTTTTTCTGTCGCCAGGATCCAGGAGGACATCGATCTCGAGCAGGTGCCCGACTATGAGCCGCAATCGAAAGCATACGCGAAAAAGGACTATCGGGGGGTGATGCCGGCTCGGGGGCTGGACCGGATCATCGTTCTGCAGGTTCGCTTCAGCGGCGTCTACTGCCACTATACGGGCCGTACCAACGACCTCACAGAGGCGGCAGTGACGGTCAGGGGGGAGATGGTCGATCTGAAAACGAACCGGCTTTTGTGGCGCTCGTCAGATACAGAAGGGACAATCCGGAAGAGCGTAGCGTGCTCGTGTGAAAGTCCGGCGGACAAAGCCTGCATCCTCGATGAATTGAATGGCCTGTTTGAAGATGCAGCTGATGTGCTCGCAGATGATTTCTTTGCGGACGCCCCGGAGTAGAGTAGGGCATGAGGCCTGAAAAGAAGGCACAAAGTGACAAAGGCACAGAGGCACAGAGTGAAGGAGCGCCTTTCAGGCGCAATCGTTCTTATAATCAAGGAAGGGCGAGAACCTGAGCACATCCATCTTCGCTTTCAGCTTCCCGCTTCGCCTTTGGTTTCAGGCTTCGTTTGCAACTACGCCCGATACGGAAGAGAAAAGCAAAAGAATTCACCGCCGAGACGCAGAGGACGCAGAGTTTAAATACCTTTTCTCCAATCGGGAGACGGCGATTGGAGAAAAAAATAACCTGTCAGGAAAGGCCCAGCAATTTACTGCTCACCATTTGCCGTTTGCCTTTCATTTGTGGTTTTTCAGGTTTTCCTGATGCCCAGCGGCCAGTGTCGAGCGCCTCCTTTCATATCTTGCCCCCTTGTTTTACATGAAGGAGCGCCTTTCAGGCGAGTATTTTACCTTAAACCTTACACCTCATACCTTATACCTTCTTTTAACTCCGCAATTCGAAATCCGAACTTCGAAATTTCTCAATCTTTTCCTGGTGCCCAGCGCCCAGTGCCTTTTATTATGTGTAGTCCTCACCCCCCCATCAACTTGGTCAGTTCTTTAAGCTGGCTGAGCGATGCGACCTGATGTGCCTCGAAGTGGACCCAGGGGATATAGCGCTGCAGCATGTTCATGACCTCCACCTCAGTACCTTCATTGACGGTATATCCGCTGGTATTACCGACAAATGTTCCCCAGTCCTTGGTCATGCCTTTGTCCATGTCTTCATTGATAAAGTCCAGAAAAACCTTCCATGCAGCTGCCCGCTCCTTCAGGTCTTGCGGGATCAGGTCCCAGTCCAGGTCCCAGAGGATCAGATACTTACCCATGTTCTTGCCCTCCTTTTGTTTATATCTTTGCTGGTATCGAGGTGTCTGTATGTGAACCGGAAACCATGCTGTGTATGCAGCGGATCTTTATGACCACTGCTTCATTGGAGGCATAATGGAGACAACGGAATAATAGTTATACTTCACTGAAACTCATTGGATATGACAAAATTATACGGTTCGTGAATGCAGATATTAGCCCCGTTGTTGTCGATGTCAAGGGGCTGCGCGAAAGATTTATTTGCGAGATCCGGGTTCGGGATGTTAGGGCCAGAGGGCCAAAGATACAAAGGCACAGAGGCACAAAGGCACAAAGTGAAGGAGCGCCTTTCAGTCGCGAGCTTTTTTTTATTGATAAATTCGAAATCCGCAATTCGAAATCCGAAATTTCTCAGTCTTTTCCTAATGCCTAGCGCCTGACGCCTAGCGCCTTTTTTTATATATTGACATCCACGGTGATGCTCTTATCTTTACAGGTCTATCTTTTTTTAACAATGCCGTGTCATTCTTTGAAATCATGTATTTTCTGATCTTACGTGTGCAGCAGTCTTATTGAGAGACGCTCCTGATGCGGCTGCACTGTTGAAAAAGATGAAAAGGAGAAACACGATGATTCAAAGAGTACACAAGAGCATAGAGATCAGGGCACCGGTGGACAGGGTGTTTTCCTACCTTGAAGATCCCGGTAACGAACCTGAATGGATCGAGAGCATCATCGATGTCAAGAATATCAGGGGAAGCGGCCCAGGAAGTCATTACGAGTCTTCCTGGAAAATGGCTGGCGTTCAACTGCACGGAGAGACAATGCGCACTGAAGATATCTTGAACGAACGGATAGTGGATGAAACTCGCGGTGACGGTATACATACCTGGACATACACCTTTGAGCCGCATGGAAATACCACAACCGTGGATCTGGATCTGACGTATACCATTCCGGTTCCGGTGCGGTGGAAACTGGCCCATGAATTTATTCAAGAGTATGCCGAGGGAGTTGTCTCCTCGCTGCACGGCCCGGTAATAGCGAATCTGGTCGACAGATTTATTGTCAAACATACTGAACGTGAAGTTGAAATGGATATGCGCAATATCAAGGAAAGACTGGAGATATGAAATTGCCGGAATGAAAACCGGAGTGTTGGAGTACTGGAGTACTGGATAAAGACCAGGGAGTAATGGCCAGAGAAGCAAAAAAATATTCACCGCCTCAGGCTTCGCTTTTAGCTTCGCCCGACAAGGAGGCGTAGAGGACGCAGGACAAGACGCCCGACACGTCGCAGGACACGTCAGGCGGACATGAAGGTACAGATGCAAGAAGGTACAAAGTTACAAAGGCACAAAGTGAAGGAACCCCTTTCAGTCGCGAGCTTTTTTTTATTGATAAATTCGAAATCCGAAATTTCTCAGTCTTTTCCTCGCGCCCAATGTCAAGCCCCTCATTAGTGACCAAGCTCAATGTGTAGCAACCTGATATCCAGAGGTTCGCCCTTGGCCGGGTCTTTCTTCAAACTGATGGCATCTACCGGGCATTTTGTTTCACACACGCCGCAGCCCATACATTTTTCATAATTGACGGTGGCCTTCTCGCCATTTATGCTGATCGCTTCGAACTGGCAATAGTCGACACACAGACCGCAGCCGTTACAGTCCTCGTTTATCTCGCCGACATAGCCTGATGAGGCGAGCATCGGTACGTTGAAATGATGTGCCCGCATTGCACCACAACAGCATTTGCAGCAGTTGCAGATCGCATAGAACCTGTCTCCGGCTGCATCCTTGAACCAGGCACTATGGATATGGCCCCTGTCATCCTCTGCTTTTACAATGCTGACAGCCTCGTCCTGGCTGATCTTGCGTGCATTGTTTGTCTTGTGTTCCAGCACAAAGCTTGCAAAGGGGTCACCAACAATCATGCAGACATCGACAGGCTCGCAGGGATTCTCCTTTGACAACCTGCATGGGCAGTCGATTACGGCGATCTGGTCCGGGTTCTTCAGGAGGATATCACGTGCATGCTTATATGGAATGACGCTCTCCATTAAGCTCACCGAGATATCCTCATCGATAGTGAGAAGGGCCTTTGTTTCATCGAATCTCATCACTTTTCCATGAAATGTACTTGTTTCAGTGCTGAGCAGGTTCGGCAGCATTCTCTCCGCAGCCATCTGTGCCATCTCATCGATTTCAGGACCTGCTGTCTCATCCGGATAGCGGATATCAACTTCAAACTCCGGGTTGAATACAGCTGCCAGTTTGCGGAGATGATAGATATACTGGCTGGGCCATCTTAAATAGACATAGCCTTCCATCATGTTGGCCAGAGACTCTTTGTCGCTGCCGAATATCTTGTTGATTTCTTCAGTGGATTTCAGCATGTTCTCCTACCTCCTTTCATTTCGTTCCAGGTTGATAGCAGGGGCTTGTCTCCGCTATAAGCAGCTCTGCCACACCTGTTTTCTAAAGGCATCCCGGCTTTCAAGGGTAAAACCAAACCGTGATGTTCAGTGGAAGAAGATCTTATTGCGCACTTCCTGATGAGTTGGAGAAGATCCAGAATCTAACGTAGAAGCTGATAAACCAATGGATAACACTTCAGG
>CAYRCP010000180.1:0-4616 GCA_964422755.1 uncultured Bacteriovoracaceae bacterium
TCCCGCCGATTACCGTGATAGTGCCGTCACTTATGGCATCGACATCCACCTCCACTGCATCTTCAAGGAATTTATCGATGAGGATGGGATTACCCGGGAAGAGCTTGAGCACCCCGTTCATGAACGATTCCAGCGTGTCCGGATCATGGACGATCTCCATGGACCGGCCACCCAGTACATATGACGGCCTCACCAGTACCGGGAAACCGATCTTCTGCGCTGCGACCAGTGCCTCCTGGGTCGTTGTGACGATATCGTTGTCAGGCTGTTTAAGCCCGAGTTTGTAGACAATCTCCTGAAACCGTTCCCGGTCCTCAGCCCTGTCAATTGCATCAGGCGAAGTGCCGAGAATGCGAACGCCTGCTTTTTGCAGATCCCTCGCCAGGTTCAGGGGTGTCTGTCCGCCAAACTGTACGATAACGCCTTCAGGGTTCTCGCTGCGGATCACATGAAGTACATCCTCGAGGGTAAGAGGCTCGAAGAACAGCTTGTCCGAGATGTCATAATCCGTACTCACCGTCTCCGGATTGGAGTTGATCATGATACTCTCATACCCCATCTCACGCAGGGCAAAGGATGCATGAACGCAGCAGTAGTCGAATTCTATCCCCTGCCCGATCCTGTTCGGTCCGCCGCCTATGATAACAATCCTGGTCTTTTCCGAAGGACGCACCTCGTTTTCTTCCTCATAGGTCGAGTAATAGTAGGGGGTATATGCCTCGAACTCGGCGGCACAGGTATCCACGAGCTTGTAAACCGGAATGATTCCTTCCTGGTAGCGCATATCCCGTATCTGCTGCTCACTGACATGCCACACCCCGGCCAGGTGCCGGTCGGAGAATCCTTCACGTTTGGCATCCCTGAGGATTTCCCCGCTGAGCTCGCTCCGGGTCAATAGATTTTCAAAATCCACCAGTTCCTTTATCTGGCGGAGAAACCACGGATCGATCTTTGTCATGCTGTGTACGTCTTCGATATTCAATCCTATGCTGAATGCCTCGGCGATCCGGAAGAGGCGGAATGAATTGGGAAAGGTCAGTTTTGCTATGATGTCCTTCTTATCTGCCATGGGCTGGTCATCCAGCGGGTTGGTCAGCCCGAACCTCCCGGTCTCAAGGGAGCGTATTGCCTTGTTCAGTGCTTCTTTGAATGTCCTTCCTATGGACATGGTCTCACCTACGGATTTCATGGAGGTGGTAAGGAGGTCTTCAGTCTCGGGAAACTTTTCGAATGTCCAGCGGGGAATCTTGACCACACAATAGTCGATGGTGGGTTCAAAGGACGCATACGTTTCCCTGGTGATATCATTGGGGATCTCATCAAGCGTATATCCCACCGCGAGCTTTGCCGCGATCTTTGCAATGGGAAAACCCGTTGCCTTCGATGCCAGGGCCGATGACCTGGATACCCGGGGGTTCATTTCTATGACCACCATCTCGCCGTCAAAGGGATTGATCGCAAACTGTACATTCGATCCGCCGGTTTCCACCCCGATCTCCCGCATGATGGCAATCGACGCGTTTCTCAGGCCCTGGTACTCCATATCGGTTAACGTCTGTGCAGGTGCCACGGTGATGGAATCTCCGGTATGCACACCCATGGGATCCATGTTCTCGATAGAACAGATGATCACCACGTTGTCGGCCTTGTCCCGCATGACTTCGAGTTCGTATTCCTTCCAGCCGATAACCGATTCCTCGAGCATGATCTCGCCGATCATACTCGAGGTGAGCCCGCCTTTGGCAATCTTTTGAAGATCTTCGGGATTGTACGCGACCCCGCCCCCGATGCCCCCCAGCGTGAATGACGGACGGATAATGATGGGGTAGCCGATTTCATCGGCAACCGCAAAGACCTCATCCATGTTCCGGGCAAAACCGCTTGCCGGGACCCTCAGGCCGATTTTGTCCATGGCATGACGGAATTTTTCGCGGTCTTCAGCCTTATGAATGACCGCAGGCGTTGCACCGATCATCTCTACGCCGAAGCGCTCCAGTGTCCCCATTTCGGCAACCTCGATAGACACATTGAGGCCTGTCTGGCCACCCAGTGTAGGAAGAATCGCATCAGGCCGCTCTATCTCGATAATGCGCGATACCACCTCGGCGGTTATGGGCTCGATATAGGTTTTATCCGCCATTTCAGGATCCGTCATGATCGTTGCAGGATTCGAGTTTATCAGGACAACCTCGTACCCTTCCTCTTTCAGGGCCTTGCATGCCTGCACACCCGAATAGTCGAATTCGCAGGCCTGGGATATGACGATGGGGCCTGATCCTATAATGAGAATCTTCTTTAAGTCATCTCTCTTGGGCATCTTAACACCTGTTCTTATTGAATACTTTTTCGTTATGAGCCCTCAGGCTTCGAAATCGGTTTCCGTCTTCACTATTATATGCCGTGCAGGACATACCCGTCTCACCTCAGAGCTGTCCCGGTGTCCATACAATCCTTGATCTCCTTGGCTATTACCTCTACATCCTCACCCAGCAGGAATTTCATGGGGAGATTTTCCAGGAAGGAGTCATCCCATATGATGTTATACTCGTCTATCAAATTATTGATGTCATTGAATTTTTCTCCAAGCACTTCTTTCTTCTGTTCCACCGGGAGTCCTTCATTGAAATCGACGTGCAGCAAAAGCAGATTCTCCACACTGCGAAGGGTTCCGATAAGCGGTATAATGATGATGGATGCATTATCCCACTTGCCATCCCCGGCGTATACATCACCGGTACGCACGATGGTCTTCTTTGTTCCCATCAGGACACAGGTGTCCTCTGCACGCGAGTGCATGGAGGCAGCAACCCCGGATTTGTTCTTCACGGTGATCGTGGAGGTGGAACTGGGTTTCCCGTCTTCATCGAGCCCGCTGATTTGATAGAGGGTATAGCCATTGATGTTAGAGACGGCATTCTGCAGTCTCTTGAGGCGTATACCATCTTTTGCCGGAATATTCTCCACCGAGAACTGCAGATCCTCGAGCGTTTCGAACAATACGCCCTTAGGCCCTTCAATCTTTCTGCTCGTGCCGACAGTCACCGTCTTTGCCTGATGACGGATTGCATCCACCGGTCGTGAGAGTTCTTCCATGGCTTTGCCCAGGAAGGTATCGAGCATGTCAAGGGGGGATGACGTGGTCCTCAGATCACCGAACTCGTGCCAGAAATCTTCTATGGGCATCTTTCCAACTGCATATTTCAAGAGCAATGTCAGATCCGAAGCGGTCTCGACATTCATGGATGACAGTGCCCCTGACCTTCTCCAGGAATTGAATATGGAGGAGAAATCATCTATCGCTCTGATGATCTCGCGATCTTCCAGGCTTTCATAGAGCGATAATTTCTGCTTTTCCTGCTCTCGCATTATTTCCGAGAGTTTCATTCTGAACGATTTGAATGAACCTGCCTGTGCATCGATACTGCAGGCAGCATAATATCCCCAGATATGCCCGGCCAGGGTATTGAGGATTACGGAAACGGGAAACGTCGATGCAGGCACAAATACCACCGAATCTGCAATGTGAGAGAACCTCTTTTCTCCCTCATCGGCAATAACCACGACACTGGCTGCATGTGCATTGAAGATCGCTACATCCTTGATGATGTCTTCCAGTACAATCTCCGGCGTCCCTGCCGAGCAGACAACGATCAGCGGCTCTGCAGAAAGGTCTATATGCTTCTTATCCTCAACGATATCGGTAGATATGGTTTTATAGCACAGTTCGCTCAGTTTGATCCTGATCTCGTCAGAGGCGACCTTGTTTGTACCGCTTCCTACAACCGCCCAGTATTTCTTCTTCCGTACCACATCCCATGCAGACTGCCTTATCGAAGCTTTTTTTTCGATCACCGTGGTCATGAGCGACGGTGCATTTTCCAGCTGCCGGAGTTCATGGACGATCCTCTCATCGTCAAGCGTGTGCAGGATCTTTGCCATGAAAAGGGCCAGTATATAGCCGGCGGTAATCTGAGCATAAAAGGCCTTGGTAGAGGCAACGGACATCTCGATATCCCTGCCGTCGCTCGTGTAAAACACCCCATCGACTTTGTTTGTTATATCAGACTGTCTGCGATTCACGATTGCGATAAGGTGGGCACCCCTTTGTTTCGCCATGGCAACCGCCCTGTTGGTATCGGTTGTGGTGCCGGATTGGGTAATCGCAATAACGAGCGAACTCGACATATCATCGTCAAGACAGAACCCGCTCAGGTCCGAAGCCTTGCGTGCCTGCGAGGTAATGTGCGTTCCCTTGAGGTAGATAGACAGGGCTTGGGCAACAGCTGATGCAGCCACCGCGGCAGTCCCCTGCCCCACAACACTGATGGTGCGGATGTGAGAATTGGTCAGGGCGTCCCGGATTTTGCCGGGCACAACGTCCTCATCGAGGTTGAACTCCACGGCCGAGTCTCCTGTGATCCTGTATTTGCCGCGCAAGGTCTTTCTCAGCGAATTCGGTGCTTCGAGGATCTCTTTGAGCAGGTAGTGGGGAAATTCTCCGCGATCAATATCCCTGGTGGTTATCTGAGCACATTGAATGTCGCCGTCGCTCAGTTCCAGAGGATACCCGTCATAGTACATGGCTTCCATTCCATCGATCCCGGGACCCTTATCAC
>CAYRCP010000181.1:0-4588 GCA_964422755.1 uncultured Bacteriovoracaceae bacterium
GAATTTGTTATTCCGGGCCTTCCCTATATTATGCCATATGTGGAAAAAGAAGGAGTCGTGATCATTTTACGAGTGATGCATACATCTATGAGGGTGCCAAAGAAGTTCTATTGAAAATATCCTGATGGAAAATACCCTGTCTGAGGAAGAAACAGGGGAGGAAGAAACAGGTGAAGAAACAGGGGTCAAATCTTTATTCTTGAAAAATTGAGTATGCTGGAAAAGGATTCTTCTGTAAAAAAAACTGTTTATGAAGGTTCAGGAAATTATTATTAAAGAATAAAGATTTGACCCCAGATTTGTCCGCAGATTTGTCTGGAAAAATTGGTGCAATTCAGCTTGTCGATCAGCCAGTACAGACTTTCAGTTAATAAGTTTGGAGCGTCCGTCTATCGGTCCCTCTACTGTTCCTGATCATCGGTTTTCAGCTTTCTCAGGACCGTATCAAAGGGCTGGTAGATACGCTTTCTGGGTACGCCTTTAAAAAAATGGATATTGGCTTTCAACGTTTTAGCCCATGATCCTTCAATTTCCCGCAAGTTCTTGGCTATCTGCCACCAGACACCAAATTCCTTTATGATGTAAGGCATCTGTATTACGGTTAAATTTGTCTGTTTTAGCGCCTGGTAATTCCTCTGAAGATCTCGAAAACCACCTTTTAGGCCAGTCATTTATTGTCTCTCCTTACCAATACCAGGCCCATTAAATGCCCATGGGGGATACTATCCGGTTCACATGAGCCTCCGATGGGATAATGATCCCAGCCTACACGTGCAGCCATGGTATACACATCCATACCGCAGGATTCCATTGAGTATTCACTTAACTCAGGAACCCGGCAGCCCTTGCCGGTCGTCAGATCCTGACATACCGGCTGGAGGAAACAAAACATTTCACGGCAATTTGCTGCTGCAAAACCATGTGTTGCATATCCCGACTCGCCGGCCCGTTTCTCAAGTACTTTCACAATGGTATACACAAGCTGGAAATATGCCCCCATATTCAGCATATTGCCTTTTTTGTCCAATATGCCTGCATCTATCGCTTTATGGACACCCTTCGCTGCTATAATCGAACTCTTTACCTTGACCCGGTAAAATACACCCCAGTTGTAACCTGAAACGATTGTTCTTACCTCGTCTATAGTGCGGCCATGCGGGGGACAATGGATACACCCCCCTGACATGTGGCATTTGGGTATCATGCATTTGAGTCGGACACGGGGATCGACAATTACATCAGAGGCCGGAATAATCACGGCATTATCAGCCCCATGGCTCAGGGCGGCTTTTCTCAGAGGCTCCAGGATCTCCAGCCGTGAATCATGGGCTGATGATGTGATGTGAGAGGCGTTTGTAACATCCATTCTCGATCACCTCATTAACTCATATGAATTACTCATAAATCGTCAGGTAATCATAACCAACCCGGCAAGCATCGGGTGTGACTCGCCATAAGGCAGATGCCAGCTTAATGTCTCAGCAATTGATAAAGCATTGATCCCAGCCGCTTCCATCGAGGGCCTGCCGATATTGGGGCGTATGCATACCTGGCCTTTGACCATGGCCCAGCATCGCTTTTCATCCGCACAGAACACACTCCGGCAATTTCCCGTGGCAAGGCCGAGAGACAGATGGTATCCCCGGTAAAACCCCGATGACTCGAGAGCCGACGTAATTTCATATAAGTTGAGATACTTTCGCAGGTGTTCAACATTTGTAATGGGGCCCCCGCCATAGTGTGGAAAATCACTGTCAATCTCCATTCCGAAGAATATCGCCCATTGGTATGTTTTGATAGCCTCCACGATGTCATCTTTAGGATAGTGCAGTGGCCAATGCACCGAGGGGTAATCGCAGTCTGCGTTCACCCGCTTAACCAGCTCAGGATCAAATATGACATCATTTATACCGATGACTGCAGCATCTGCAGCACCCAGGCTCAGAGGCGTATCTCTGAGTTGTTTCAGATCCTTCTTGAGCTGGACAGTGTCAAGGTAGGGCGAAATCCGCCGAACTATATCGGGTTTATCCGCAATGCTTTTCATTAGGATTTTATATGATAATTATCAACCCGACAAAGTCAAGGGAAGAGGATGTTCTTATGTATGGAAATATGGGTATGGATTAGGTAAACATGGGGTCAGATGCAGTGACGGGGGTAAAATGGGGTTAAGTCCGGGTAAAATGGCTATCAAGTCTTGCAATGACATATTTGAAAAAAAGCTCACCGGCTCGGCAAAGCCGCGTCCGGTAAAGCGATGGGTTGAACAAAGGCATAAAGAAAGGCATAAAGGGTCAGGTCTCAACAATCAACATTTATCTATATTCATTTTGTCAAATGTTGAGACGCGACCCCTAATTACCTCCTGACTACTGAATTCTGTCTTTCAAATTCGCAATCCGAGATTCGAAATCCCTTCCATGTCCTGCGTAGCTGAAAGCGACGTGTCATGGCGTAGTTGAAAACGAAGCCTGAAGCGGGATGCCTAAGGTCTTGTGCCTCATGTCTTGATTTATTCAAGAATAAAGATTTGACCCCGAAACCCCTTCCCAGCGGAAGCCACTCATGAATAAGCACGGCAAATATTCTCTGCGATTGCCTTTATTTTTTCTGCCAGTTCCTCAGGCTTGATGAGTTTTGCTTTGTCGCCGAACGCGAGTAACCAGGATATCAGTTCAGGCTCTGATGAGGCACTGAATGTTATACGTATGCCGTCTGATCCATGCTTTGTTATTTTCTGGTCAGGACTCCACATTCGTTCGGACACATACCGCGCTGCTTCTCCGCCGAATTCAGCAACTACCTGGAACAGTTCATCGCATATGATCCCGAAATGCCTGTTGTATATCTTCTCAAAATCATAATCCTTTGGATATTCAAAGAGCTTGTCGGTCAATTCAATGCCCTGGATCCGGTGTATGGCAAGGAGCGGGTCATAAGCCGAGGGGTTTCGCCCGTTTTTGGGACTATCAGCCCAGCGGGCGTGAAGGTATACGGTCTCATTGTGTGAGAACATCTTGAGCGGCATAATGCTGAACTTTTTTGCCTTTTTAGCCGCTAGCGCCTTGTATGTAACCCTGCAGACCACGTTTTCATTCAGCGCCTGAAGCAGCGCACGCATGCATTCCTCATGCGGGGTATAATCGATTGTTCCGGGGATGAACGATGCAAGGCTGCCTGGTGATAAGCATTTTCCCTGAGAGAGCAGCGCCCTGTTCTTCTCAAGGGCCTTGGTTGACTCTTCGAAAAGTTCTTCGCCGAGCAAATGACTGGCAAATGCCTGGCACATGAGCAGTACGGCAAACTCGCTCTTGGCAAGGTTGAGAACCGGGGGGATCCTGCCGTTTGTTTTCATCCGGTAGTACTTCCTGTTCTCCCTGATCGTGTCTTCGATATCCACCCCGTAGGACCTGCGGATATCATCCACCAGTCTCAACACGGTCTGTTTGGAGCACCGCAGCCGCTGCGAGAGCTCTGTGAGGGAATGGCTCTCCCCGGAGAAGAGGAGCTTTGCAAAGAGCGTGATCAGCTTCTGGCCGTAGCTGCTGTAATAGTCGAGTTTCTCTGGCATTGTAAGCCTCTATGATTCTCCGGCCATTCCGTAATATGGAATGCCCTGGTGATATAATTGATCGGACAACAGGGAAAAGGAGTTTAATATGCCGAATTATGGTCGTCACTGCCATTCCGTCATGAACCGGATGCGGATCAATCCAAAAGATACAAATGACCGGTTTGTTTTGCGGCACTGCCTCATCTACATCACCAGGATTCTGGACAAATACCAGGTAATCGACGAAGAATTTCTGGATCTCCTGGCTTTGCTCGATGAAGAGGAATGCAGCTCGATCGGGCAGTATCTAGCCGAAAGATTGCATGAAAGAGACTGTAAGTTGCTCCAACAGGAAATTGTGGGATGTGCCTTTGACCCGGATACCTATGCACGAACACTCAGCAGGGCCATCAAACAGGCCCCGGGCAGGATCATGCCCGGCTTATGCGCTATGATCGAAAAAACGCTTCAGGAAAAGATCACCACCCTGGAGCCCGGGCGCGTATCCGGTATTGAAAAGAATATAGCGAAGCTCAGGGAGATGTTCAGCCTGAGCCATGACGAGGTAGACTTCTGCACGTTTCTTTATGTCGTGAATACCCACAATACCATAAGAAGTTATTTTGAGGATCATCTCACCTGCGGTGCTGTTATAGGCAGAAAATATCTCATGGCAGCGCTGAATTTCAACCGGGGCCGGCTTGCCGATATCCTCAGCGGTACCCTTGCAAAGGTCAAGATGTTTGAGCTCAACATGAGTCTCGTAAAGCTCACTGAAGAGTATCAAGAGTTTCTCGAAAACGCCTCCACTGATTGTTTTCACGACAAATTATTCATCCCTGCATGCAAACAAACCATCCCCCTGGAGGATCATTTCATTGACAAGGACAAGACACGCTATGTGATGGACCTTTTGCGTAATTCTCAAGAAAGCTCCTCGCACATTCTCCTCTACGGGCCGCCGGGCACTGGCAAGACAAGCTATGCCCACGGTATTGCCCGGGAAACAGGTATGAAAACATACGAGATCAT
>CAYRCP010000182.1:0-4528 GCA_964422755.1 uncultured Bacteriovoracaceae bacterium
GGAAGATCCCCAGCAGGATCGTCAATGCCATGACAAAACGCATCACCGGGGTTCATCTCAATGACTGGGGATGCATGCTGAGGGCCTACCGCCGCCATGTCGTTGAATATATGATAAACACCCGCGAGCATTCCACCTTTATCCCGGCCCTGGCCACCTCGTTCGCCAAAGATGTCACCGAGATCGATGTCGCCCATGAAGAACGCTATGCCGGCGAGTCCAAATACTCGCTCACCAAGCTTATTACACTTCACTTCGACCTGATTACCTCGTTTTCTGATTTCCCCTTGAAAATGATGCTTTATTGCGGATTTTTGCTGGCATTTCTCGGTGTGGGGTTCGGGATCGTACTGGCGGTGGCAAGGCTGTACTTCGGCGCGCTGTGGGCAGGTGAAGGTGTGTTCACCCTTTTTGCCGTGCTCTTCTTCTTTATCGGGGCACAGTTTCTGGCCTTCGGCATCATGGGAGAATATGTGGGCCGGATCTACAGCGAGGTCAAAAAACGCCCGTCCTATACCATACGGAGGGTCCACTGAATGAAAGCACTTGTCTTTGCCTATCACAACATGGGCAGGGTCGGTATTGAGAAGCTCATTGATGCCGGGTTTGAAATACCCTTCGTGTTCACCCATGAAGACAATCCCGATGAAAACGTCTGGTTTGGATCAGTGATTCAGCTCTGCAAAGAAGTGTCCATTGACTATGCGACCCCTTTAAGCCCGAATACCCCCGAATGGACCTCGAAGATCAGGGAGATGGCCCCGGACATCATATTCAGCTTTTATTACCGGAATATGATCTCTTTGGATATCCTCAAAATCCCGCCGCTGGGCGGCTACAATCTTCACGGATCGTATCTGCCTGCATACCGGGGCAGGTGTCCGGTAAACTGGGTGATTATCAATGGAGAAAAGTTCACCGGGGTCACGCTTCACGAGATGGTGGAAAAGCCCGATGCAGGGCCCATTGTTGCCCGTCAAAAGGTCGGGATTGCACCGGATGATACGGCGCTTTCCCTGTTTAAAAAGCTCGAAGATGCAGCAGGTGCATTGCTGGATGATATCCTTGGGCGCATAAAGCAGGGGGATATCCCCAAGATCCCCATGGATCTGAGCAAAGGGTCGTACTTCGGCGGGCGAAAACCCGAAGACGGCCGGATATCCTGGGACAGACCCGCAGCCGAGATCTGCAATCTCATCAGGGGGGTAACGCATCCATATCCGGGTGCATTCGGAATTCTTGATGGGAACAAAGTACTTGTATGGCGGGCTCTCTATACGGAAGATGAATCCATCCCGCCGGGAGTGATAGCCCTGAGGGGAGATACGGTTCTGATCGGTACGGGAAAAGGGTGTATCTATCCGGACGAAATAGAAGTCGACGGCAGGGACCTTACCGGAAGGGATCTTGTCTCATTCTTTAAACAGTACAAAGGAGAACAATTAACATGAAAGTCCTGATCTTGGGAGTCAACGGGTTTATCGGCTCACACTTGAGTGAAAAAATACTGCGGGATACCGACTGGGAAGTCTTTGGCATGGATCTCGGAAACGACAAACTCACCGGTGTTAAGGGGAATGAACGATTCCACTTTGTGGAAGGCGATATTGCCATCAACAGGGAGTGGATCGAATACCACATCAAGAAGTGCGATGTCGTGCTCCCGCTGGTGGCCATTGCTACCCCGAAAACCTATGTGGAGAATCCTCTCGGGGTCTTCGAACTGGATTTCGAGGAAAACCTGCGGATCATCAGGGCGTGCGTCAAATATAAAAAACGGGTCATCTTCCCTTCCACGTCCGAGGTATATGCCATGTGCGCGGATGAACAGTTTGACGAGTATTCTTCCAAGCTGGTTCTCGGCCCCATAAACAAGGAGCGGTGGATCTATTCCTGTTCAAAACAGCTTCTGGACCGGGTCATCTGGGCATACGGACAGCGGGGGGATCTCGATTTCACCCTGATCCGGCCGTTCAACTGGATCGGCCCCAGGCTCGATTCCTTAGAGACCGCAAAGGAAGGATCGTCGCGCGTGGTCACCCAGTTTATCGCATCGATGGTGTACAACGAGCCCATCGTCCTGGTGGACGGCGGCATGCAGAGCAGGTCGTTCACCTATATCGACGACGGGATAGCAGGCATCATGAAGATCATGGAAAATTCAGGCGGCAAAGCAACCGGGCAGATATTCAATCTCGGAAACCCGGATAACAACTGCACCATCAAGGATCTTGCACACAAGCTTCTGAAAATGTTCGTGGAGCATCCTGCCTACAAGGCGTATAACCGGCATCCGGAGATCATTGTTCAGGATGCAACCTCCTTCTATGGCGAGAGCTACCAGGATATCCATACCAGGGTGCCTTCCATAGAAAATGCCCGCAAGATTCTGGGATGGGAACCAGCGGTCGGTCTCGATGATGCGTTGAGATACACCCTGGACAGTTTTCTGAGAGAAACCGGGTGGGATGATGCCGCAGCTGGCGCTCAAGGTTGATGTAGACACCTATCAGGGCATGAAGGACGGCCTGCCGCGCGTTGTTCATGTCCTTGAGCACTTTGAGGTGCCCGGGAGTTTTTTCATGAGCTTCGGTCCCGACCGGTCCGGCCTGGCAATCCTGCAGATGGTCCGGCCGCGGTTTTTCCTCAAGATGATCCGCACCAATGCCCCGGGCATGTACGGGCTGAAAACCGCCCTGTACGGGACACTGCTGAGAGCCCCCCTGATCGGCAGAAATTTTCCCGAAGCTGTTCAATCTCTGGCAGAAAAGGGTCACGAGGTTGCCTGCCATGCATGGGATCATCGGCTCTGGCAGGATTGGCTGCCGCTCATGAAGAAAAAATCAATAGATGCGTGGTTTGAAAAAATGACGGGGGCCTATAAAGATATCCTCGGTTATCAGCCCGGGGCCTTTGGGGCGCCGGGCTGGCGTATGGATCCCCGTGCTCTGAAGGTCGCCGGTTCGTATGGATTTTCCTATCTCAGCTGCTCCCGTGCAAAGCGGCCGTTCATCTATGCGGAAAACCACATGCTCGAGATCCCGTCGAATCTGCCGTGTATCGAAGAAGTGGGTGTAGGCGGGGTCATGGATGCGCTTGAAAAGAACGCCTGCAGCCCCTTGCCTCAGGTTTTGCCCGTGCATGCCGAGGTGGAAGGAACGGTGTATGAACAGGCCTTTCGCCGCATACTGGCGCGAGCCCTGTCCCTTGGGTACGACGTAGAAAGCCTGGCTGATATTGCCTCACGTATGGATACAACATCCCTGCCGGTTCGAGAAAGCAGGCAGGGTTTTATCCCGGGCCGGGCATTCAAATGCTCCCTGTGACGGAGAAAACATCAGCCATGAAGCCGCTCGGCATCATTGATCCATGATGCCGTCAAAGAACGGCGCAGGTGTGAGAAAATACGCGGGACAGCCGGCATGACCCCTCAGGGATGGTATTTCCCTGCGGCTGCTGTATTTTTCGGTGCACACTCAGCTGCACCACAGGATTGTTCGATGCAGTAACATCGCAGGGAGCAGTTAAATCTTCAGCATCAAGAGTACGGGTTATGGGTCAATAACGTTGTAATATCATCATCGATGTGCGTAAACGCTATGGCCATGCCTGTGCTCTCCGTCCTGACGACAAGCCCCTGAACCCAAAGGGGTTTGCCCAGCAGTTCTTCAGAAGAGACCTTCATATTGACGTATGCGTCTTTTTCAAGCACCGTGGTTGTTTCCAGGAACATGCCCTGGCTGCTCATATCACAGATGCAACACCCGTGAGCCTCCTTGAGGGTGTCGTTATAGGTGATAATTGCATCTATCTTGTTCTCCATGATGATCCGTTTGCTTACTCTCCGGTTTTTCATGATTGCTGATCCTCTCTGTTATGTAGTCTCCCAAAAAACAACGATAATCAAAGTAAATAGGATAAAGAGATAGGATAACAGGTAAACAAGAGAAATACGAGAAGGAATAGACCCTGGTCAGTATCAAAACAGCACTAATAAGATAATGATGGATATGAAAAAGTCAAGTAACTATTCAGGCAGGAAGGTGCCCTGAAAGAAATGCCCTTGGGGTGCTGAAGACTGTCAGGAAAAGCGGGAAGATAGCACACTTTGAAGGCATGTCTGATGCGTAGATGTGCTGTTTTTTCGCCAACGTGCGGGAAAAAGTACTTTTCGGGCTCCTTCAGTCTTCAGCCTAACAGGCATGACCGGCTGGCCACAACGAAGGATGAAAAAGTGTTCTATTTGAATGGGTTAACTGCCAAGATGCTTCAATAAATTTATTGTGAGCTACGTTGCGAACGTCCGTATTTGTCATTCCCGCGCAGGCTTCGAATCCAGTAATATGAGCAAGTTCTGGACCCCCGCCTGCGCGGGGGTGACGTACTTTATGTTGCTTTGCATTTACCTCTTCTGGATTCTGGATTCTATTTTCATATAAAACAGCTTCAGCCTGACTACGTGAGTAGTTACAGAGTCAAGGAACTTGAGATGCGTGTTCCCGAAGTCAGTCAGTGCACGCCGGCACAG
>CAYRCP010000183.1:0-4521 GCA_964422755.1 uncultured Bacteriovoracaceae bacterium
ATATCGATGACCCCTATTTCCAGCGCCTCGTTCGCCGGTGTGGATATACTCTTGCGTACAGCATCCTCTGCCCACTGCTCATTTCTGCCACGCTCTTTGGCGATACTCTGTGCGTATGCCACGGCATCGTTCGTGACCTTTTCCACCATGGTCTCGCTTTCGCCTTCTTTTTCCTGGGTCTTGCCGATATTGACCGGATGGGCTGCCCCGATATTCGTCCCCGGGGCCATGGCTGCAATATCCGAAGCAAGGGTGATGATAGCGCCGGCTGATGCTGCCCGCGCTCCCTTGGGCGAGACATAGACAATTACCGGAATGTGCGCATTCATCTCCTGCTGGATAATGTCCCGCATGGCAGTATCGAGCCCTCCGGGTGTATCCAGACGAATAATGATCGCACTCTTGTTCGTGGCAAGTGCTTCATTTATATTTTCAATGAGATATGATGCTATTGGAGGGCTGATTGCATCTTTCACCTCAACAACGAGTATATCCGATGCACACAGTACTGCGGGAAAAAGGATCGCAGCAAAACAGAAAAGAGCAAGAACTTTCCCTACTGCGGCCTTGGGATATGCAAATATTCCATTACTTTTTTTATATCTTCCCATACATCCCTCTTTTTTGATGGATTTTGCAGGAGATAACTCGGGTGGTACGTGGGCATCACGGCAATGCCCTTATACTCCTGAAAGGTACCTCGTAAACGGCTTATGGGTATCTTCGTTTCCAGAAGATGCTGTGTAGCAATCCGTCCCAGCGTCACGATGACCTCCGGCCCGACAACGTGTATCTGAGACTCAAGATACCCAATGCACTGCTGCACCTCTTCAGGCAGGGGGTCCCTGTTGCCCGGGGGCCTGCATTTTAAGATATTGGCGATATACACGTCAGACCTTTTCAGCCCCATGGCATTTTCAATAATTTTTGTCAGGAGCTCCCCCGCAGGTCCCACAAAGCACCTGCCTGTCTCATCTTCTTTTCTGCCCGGGGCCTCTCCGATAAACATCAGCCTCGCATGGGCATCGCCTTCACCAAAGACGATGGTCTTTCTCGTCTCGCACAGGCTGCACTGCTTGCATTCCCCCATAGCGTCACGAATGCTGCTCAGATCTGGGGCCTCCCCGGTATGTCCGGAAGTATCGGGCATGACCAGAAATCTCCCGGTCCACAGCGCTTCTTGGCGCAGGACCTGAACCAGCTGATCTCTCACAATCGTTCCCTTACAAAATCCAGTATCTTATGGGCTAACAAATCTTTGCCCATCTGTTCGAAGTCATCCAGTATCCCCTCGGGAGTGAGGATGACGCCGCTGTTGGTATCGGAAGCAAAACCGCTTTCTGAGAGCCCCACCCTGTTTGCAACGATCATGTCCAGACCTTTCCTGATCATTTTGTCCTTTGCAAAATCGGTGAGGTTTTCCGTCTCGGCGGCAAAACCCACAAAAAACTTTTCGTCCTTATCTTCTCTGATGGTAGAGAGGATGTCCGGGCTTGACGTGAGTTCGAGCGATTGCAGATTGTCACCTTTCTTGATCTTGGCATCCCGGCAGAACGAAGGGACATAGTCTGCCACGGCAGCTGCCATAATGAGCACATCCGCATCGTGAATATTTTCTTGAACGGCATCGAGCATCTCCCGGGCCGAACGCACCTCCACTACTTGAGCCCATGGCGCAAAATCAACACTCACCGGTCCGCTGATCACCTTCACCCTGGCCCCTCTCAGGCATGCCGCCTCGGTAAGGGCACTGCCCATCTTCCCGGTGGACCTGTTGGTAATAAACCTCACGGGATCAATATCCTCACAGGTGGGGCCGCAGGTTATCACAACGCTGATGTCTTGCAGATCGTTCGGAAACAGCAGTTTATTGACCTCCTGCGTTATCCTCTCGGGTTCCGGCAGCCTTCCTGCTCCCTCCCACCCGCATGCAAGCTCACCGATGGCCGGCTCCAGAATATGTACACCTCGTTCGCGAAGGGTATTCAGGTTTTCCAGCGTTGCCTTATGAGAAAGCATGTTCACGTTCATGGACGGGCATACTAACAGAGGGGCCTTGGTTGCAAGTGCCACACAGGTAAGCAGATCATCCGCAATGCCGTGAGCAAGTTTGGCGATAACGTTTGCAGTGGCCGGCGCTATTACCATGAGATCCGCCAGGTCTGCCAAAGCTATATGTTCAACCTCGCAGACATTCGCGGATACTGCGGGAAACATCTCGGTATGCACAGGTCTGCCGGTGAGTGTCTGGAGGGTCAGCGGCGTTACAAAATTCTGCGCCGAGGCCGTCATGAGCGTATGAACCTCAAAACCGATGTTCGTCAGCCCTCTTACGACCAAAGGTGCCTTGTATGCAGCTATACCTCCTGTGATCCCGAAAACAATCTGTTTCTGGCCTAAATCTTCCCCTGCGGTATTACCCATATCTCCACCCTTGTACCGAGAGGATTTTCTGTGATCAGGATGGTCGCGATCCTCTCACTTTTTTTGAAAAAGAGCTTAATTGATCCCTGATACTTGTACTGATTGAGGGCTGCCCATCCGTCGGTATACATGGAGGTGATGAAATACTGGGAAAGCGATTCGCTCTCGACACGCCCGGAAAGCACGAGCCTTCCATGTCCGTTCGTAATGAAACTCTCTTTGAACTCCTTGGCCAAGTCCCCTGGAATCAACACATCGTTGAAATCAAAGTACCGGGCAGAGGGCTGTTTGGCCGCAGATGCAGGAGTTTGAGAAAACTTTTCCCTGACCTGTGCACATCCGGGCAGAAACAGCATTGCTGCCAGAGGGATCATCAGAATATACAGGAGTACTCTCTTCATGATTTACCTCCCTGAAAGAAAAGGATTATACCTGCGTTCAGCGCCCATGGTTGTAGCAGGACCATGACCAGGAAGCACCTTCACATCATCACCCAGCGGAATCAGCCGTGTCTTGATGGATTGAATCAGGGTGTGGTAATTACCACCAGGCAAATCTGTTCGCCCGATAGATCCGGCAAAAAGCGTATCACCGGCAAAACAATACCGCCCATCCGAAGTGACGAGAGAAATGCCTCCAGGAGAATGTCCAGGGGTCTCTATGACGGTAAGGGTTATATCTCCGCAGCTTACCTGATCCCCGTCAGCAAGAAACCGATCGGGTTCAGGAGGTTGCTCGATACTCACGCCAAAAAGTCTTCCCATCTTCGATGCAGTCTGCAGGATAGGAAGTTCGAGATTATGGAGCATGATCTCGGCACCGAACGTTTCCTTGATCTCTTTTAAAGCCCCTATATGATCGACATGGGCATGGGTGTTCACGACAGCCTTAATCTCCACACCCAGTTTTTTGATCTCCTGTATTATCCTGCCTGCTTCTCCGCCTGGATCTATAACAATCGCCTCTTTTGTCGCACCGTCACCAACAATAAAGCAATTGGTCATAAATTCAGTGACCACTACTGTACTCAATAGCATACTACCCCCTTGTGCGTCTGACGATGCACTGCGCAATCGTCAGTCAATTGGAGTCGATTCATAATCGTACCATAGTATACCATGTGGCTTTGGTCAACAGGCATAACCTTGAAACCAGACGATATCCCCGTGCTATGCCTTAAAAAATATACACTTATTTTTCCTAAGCGAATCTGACATCTTCCTGTCTCTATCCGCTGCAAAACAAGATCTTTTTTCGACACAACGTTATGGTCATGGCCCATTAATTCTCCCGTTTCTGCGCTTGAAAAAATAAGATCGGGGATTGTAAAATAACGATCGGCGAACCTGAAGAGACAGGTCCTGGTAAAGGCTTCTCATGCATCGATAACCTCTCTATGGCTATCGGGAGGCAAAACAGCGCCATGGGAGCCCGTGATATGCACCTGCTCAACCAGTTTTTCAGGTTCGTGAGGCATCATGGACGAGAACCGTAAAGTTTTGCCTGCACATAACCGATGCATTTCATAGATATGGCACATATACTCATAGTAGAAGATGACATAAATCTGGGACAGATCCTGTTCCAGGAACTGAAAAAAAACAACCATGATGTCGAGCTCGTGGAAAATGCCGAAGCGGCACTGGCTCGAGTAAAGAAATATATCTACGATCTCATGCTCACCGACCTCAAGCTCCCGGGGATTGACGGCCTTGAGCTCCTCAAAAAGATAAAGACCTCGAACCCCACCACGGTTGTGATTGTCATGACCGGTTATGCATCGGTGGATACCGCGGTGGTCGCAATGAAGAACGGGGCTCAGGACTTTATACAAAAGCCGTTCGGTCTCCATGAGATCGTCCAGAAAGTCGATGATGCCCTGGCGTTCAAACGCATGAAGAATGAGATCGACTATCTCAGGCATACCCAGGAAAATATCATTTACCGCACGTCAGATATAATAGGAGAAAGTCCGACCCTCAACAAGGTCTTAAAGATGGCGGAAAAGGTCTCGAAGGCCGACTCCACACTGCTCATCACCGGGGAGACCGGTGTGGGGAAAGGCCTCATCGCCGGGGCAATCCACCATAATTCAAA
>CAYRCP010000184.1:0-4471 GCA_964422755.1 uncultured Bacteriovoracaceae bacterium
CTGAAACACCTCGTTTTTATAGAGTATACCCCAGTGGGTGCTGTTTATAATGGCCTTGTAGCCGATATCGGTCTGCTCGCACACAAGAAGTTCCACCTCCTGGTCCTGTTGAAAATGTCCAGGCTCATTGTCCAGAAACTTATCCAGCTTTGAAGAAGCGGCAATACGGTCGCTTCTTTCGTCAAGGTAGACAAAAACAACATAGGATCTGCCTTCCTCCATCTTCTGCTGCTGTTCACGAAACGGCACCAGCAAATCCTTCGGCAGTCCCCAGTCGAGAAAGGCACCGGAAGAATTAACAGCCACAACCTTCAACACGGCAAACTGGCCCACCATGGCAAGAGGTGTCTCGGTGGTGGCGACGATGCGATCTTCAGAGTCGCGGTAAATAAACACCTCGATACTGCTGCCGGTTTTACAATCTTCGGGCACATACCTGCCAGGCAACAATATCTCACCCAGATCTTCTCCGTCAAGATACACCCCCTGATCGAGTTCCTTGACCACAATGAGCCTGTTTAATCTTCCTATCTTCGTCATTTATTGCCTATCCTTTGCAGCGTATTTTATTATCGATGCCACTGTGGGTGATTCTTGACCCACGATTCAATCGTTTCTTCAAGCCAGGGACCAAGGCCTTTTGCCATATAAAACGTCGGCAGCAGCAGATCATCATCATGGTTGATTATCCCTTCTTTGACCGACTGGTGCGCAAGAGGCGTATGAGGATAAACCCGTATCCCTTCGGTTATTTTCATACATTCGAGATCCATTGTCTCGGCATAGTGCAGGCTTTCCATCACTGTTTCCCTGGTTTCTCCCGGGCCGCCCAGCAGCAAAAACCCGGTGCGGCGAATGTTGCAGGCGTGTAGCATCCTGGATATCGGGCGCACGTCATCCGGGAGAAATCTCTTGTTAAACCGCCTGAGCATTTCAGCCGATCCGCTCTCAAACCCCAGGCTCACCTCAACACATCCGGCAGCAGCCATCTTTGCCACCAGCGCTTCATCCACGTTCCACGGATACAGGATACAGTGCCATGAGATATTCAGTTTTTCCGCAATTATTGTATCACACAAAGCCTCTGCGTAAGCACTTGGCAGGTTGAAGGTATTGTCAACAAAGAAGAACTGATCGAAACCGGCTTCTTCATATCTTCTCATCATATTCACTGCACATCCCGGGTCGCGCTTTCGTATGACATTCCCTTCGATAAGGGGAGTGGAACAATAGCTGCACTGCATGGGACAGCCCCGCCTTGTCTGAAAAGGCACCCAGATCTCACGGTCCACTGGGTCCTGCACGGTAAGCAGATGTGTCCCGGGGAGGGGAATCAAACTCTCATCCAGACTCCCGGCATACGCCCTTTCAGCCTGCAGGCCTTTTCCGGGCAGATACAGGCCGGGAATCTTTGAGAGATCCTGCCTGTTATGAAGGTGTTCCAGCAGTTCGACAAAGGCTTGTTCGCCTTCGCCCTGTATCCCCATATCAGCCCCGAGATATGCAAGCGCGCTCTCGGGAAAAATGCTGTACCCTGCTCCGCCGAGAACGATGGGAGAATCGCTGCTCTGCCTGCACAAGGAGACGATCTCCTTTACCGGCTCCAGCAGAAACCGCGGAGCAGCCATTACCTGATCGTCGATGTTCCGCACCGAGATCCCGATGACTTCAGGTGAGAACCGCTGTATGGATTCATCGAGGATGTTTTTTACATCCTCTCCGGTCATGAGATTTATGATCTGCAGTTCATGCCCGGCCTCCTGCACAGCCCTGGCAATACAGCCAAGCCCCAGCGGCAGTACCGGCATGTTTATCTGTTCCGTGTTGGCGGATATCAAAAGCACTCTCATGTATATATTCCCTGAATCTGCAGGATAAAACGTTTGAACTCAACGCCGACAATACTCACAGACAGCAGATTATCCCGGCACTGCAACTTTTGCAAGAGCATAAGCTCTTGCAGCTTTTTCCTCAACAGGTCAGGAATCACGCAGGGCAAGCCAGATCGTGTGTCGCCTTCCCTTTCGTTTTCCCCCTGCCCGAACATTGACCTCGTCTACCTCAAACCCTGCATTGCGAAGACGCACGGCAAAGGCATAATCGGCACCGGCAGACCACACAGCCAGTATGCCGCCGGGCCGCAGTGCTGCATATGCCGCATCCAGGCCGCCTTTGGCGTAGAGCCTGTCGTTGCCCTTGGAGGTCAGGCCTGTGGGTCCGTTATCCACATCCAGCAGGATCGCATCATAGGTCTGGTGCTCTTTCTGCAGAATGTTTCCGACATCGGACACGACAACCGTAACCCGTTCGTCCTCAAGGGCATGACCGGTAAGCTCTGCAAGGGGGCCCATGTTCCATTCCACCACCTCAGGCACCAGTTCGGCCACAACGATGATGCTTTCGGGTCCGAGCCTCTTAAGAGCCGCTGCCAGGGTATATCCCATACCCAGCCCCCCGATCAGGATATGCGGCCGGGTTCGGTGAGCTATCCTTTCACATGCGAGTTCGGCCAGGGCCTCCTCTGATCCATGAACACGGCTGTTCATGAGCTCGCCGCCTGTAGCCCTGATGGAGAATTCTCCTCCGCGCCGGTACAGGCGCAGCTCTCCTGAATCGCCGGGCACCTGTGCCCGCTCGATCAGCTCCCAGGGAATCACGAATGCCTCGAGGGACTGTGGGTTGTGAGGATACGTGTTGCCTGATTAATCTCTTTCATTGGTTATGATCTTCTCTCTCATTTTTTCAAGAAGACCGTGGACAAATGTCATGGTCTCCCTGTCAGGATGCGCATGCAGGCAGGTCAATCGCCTCTGTTCAAAATACAGGCACGCCCGTATTTCAGAGAGGGTTTCACAGCTGAGCGAGTTTGCAACTTGAGTGCATCTGTTGAAGGACCCGGTTTTCTGATATCCGTCAAAGGTCAGGGAGAAAAGGGCAATATCGTGCCACAAGGCCTCTTTGGGCGGGATCATTTCAAGAGTGAGCGCATCGTTTGATATATACTCGGGGATAAGGATGTTCTCCTTTTCCCTCCGGGCAAAGATCTCCATCAATGACACAAATCCCAAAGCGAGCCTTCGACCCTTCTCCTTAAGTCCGTTGCCGGGACCTGAACACCAGCTTCTCGCCCGTCGACGTGTCGGGCGCAGCTTTTGCGAAGCGGGAAACAGGCACGAAGGCGGATTGAATATGGATTTCAATACATCACCTCGTTTTCAACACATCCTTCAAGACAACATCGGGATGATGATACCTTTCATACTTCGGCGTTCTTTTGCCGTATTGTATGGCCTCGGTCGGGCACCACTGAAGACAGGCAAAACACTGGTGACATCCGTGATGCCACAGCGGTCTTCCCTCCTGCAGGGTAATATTTTCTGCAGGACACACCTTGCAGCAGATCCCGCAGGCATTGCATTTTTCATCGGCCCAGAATTTCTTATCCATTTCCGGCACATGTGGGAAGCTCAAGTTGTATATGGCGCTGAATACAACTCTCTGCCACAAGGGTCCCCTTTCAACAGGCATCTGCGCCTTTTCCTTTATCATGACGCCCATGCGCGAAATCTTTTCCTGCGCACGTTCGAACTTTATCAGCTGCTTTTCTTTCGGGCCGGGACCTCCCCACGGGATGTAATTGGACGGCATGGTGATGTCAAAGCCCGCAGCGAGCGTCAGGCTGTCCGCGGCCATAACCTTCTGCAACTGGACAAGCGTATTGGAGACCTGACCGCCGTTGACCGCAAAGGCAAAGATATAATCCGGGTGTAAGCTTTTCAAGGTATCGACAAACCGGATCACCGGGGCCGGCACACCCCATATATACACAGGGAAAACCAGTCCCACGGTTTTTGATGCTCCCTCAAAACCGGAAACCTCAAACTCCGGAATCGAGATCAGCTCTGTATCGCCCAGTTCATCGGCAACCTTGCGTGCTACCCACAACGAGTTCCCTGTTCCGGTATAATAAAAAATCGTTGCACTCATCTTTTTCTCCCATCTCGTATTGGTTCACACATTATACTGCTCTGTCAATGAGGTTATCGGGGGAATCGCTCTAAGTGACGGCAAGGTCCCGCAACAGCTGCCCTGTTTATCCCGGACCGTTATGCAGCTGCGCGCGAAACGGTTCAAACACACAAGGTCCTCGACTGATGCGGCATTACTTCATTTCACTCACCGCAACACAGAAGTTTTTCTCCAGAAGGTCGGTGATGATCCTGTTCCATTTCTTCCTGGGTATGTTCTGCCAGGAGTCCTCTGGAGACAAATCAAACACCTGTTTTGGTGCGGCGCCAGCCCGGTTGCATGTCAGGTAACAGATAACAAACACGATTAAAATGTAAACAGCGGTGAATTCAAGAAACAGCGCCATCTTCATGGGAAGCACGATATACCACAGCAGGGGAGGCGCCAGTATCAGGGCAAGTGCATTGATCAGAAACCAGAACCACGGGATATGCATTGAAGC
>CAYRCP010000185.1:0-4449 GCA_964422755.1 uncultured Bacteriovoracaceae bacterium
CCTTCAAATGCCCCCCTGGACTTTTTGAACAGCCTGATCTCACAGTCGGGCACCCACCCCCCGTGCATGATCCACCTGCCCAGGTAATAGTTCCTTCTGTGGGTTATGTATCCATCATACCGGCCGCTGTCTCGTCTCATCCGCTCCTCGATCTCCCGGGCAAGTTCCGGAGAGATCTCTTCATCCGCATCGAGAAAGACAACCCAGTCATTCTTGGCCTTTGAGATGCAGTAGTTGTACTGATCCCTGAACCCCGGCCAGGCACGCTGTTCAAACGATGACGCATATCGCTTTACGATCTCTAAGGTATCATCGGTGCTGAAGGAATCCACCACAATGATTTCCGAGGCCCAGTTCGCTACACTGCGCAATGCCTTCTCCACGGTGCGGGCATTATTAAACGTGATTATGCATGCAGATATTTTTTCCATATCACGACCATAGTATCTCATTCATACCCTGCCAGGCATTTCTCCTTTTATCGACACCCCACTCCCATGTTCTTCATAAGGGTCTTCATGGGAGCACTTTCCAAGCAGATCTTTGTCGTAACTACTCACGTAGTCAGGCTGAAGCAATTTAGGCTGAAGACTTAAGAGAGTCAGAAAACATTTTTCCAGCACTTTAGCGAAAAAACAACAAATCTTCGCATCAAACATGCCTTCAACGTGTGTCAAATTCCCACTTTTCCTATCAATCTTAAGTCGTTAACACCCCAAGGGCATTTCTTTCAGCGCACCTTCCTACCTGAATAGTTACTCTTTGTCTCTATAATATTGATTGATCTTATTGACATACCTGAGACATTATTGCAATACAAGGGCGTTGAGCACCTGGAGCGGGATCAATCAACTCGATAAAAAGCACAAAAGTTATGAACTATCCGCACAGGTTCATAATGAAACAGTCTTCCCCTCTACCCGCCGATAAAACATGTCAGTTATGATACTACCTCACGAGGATGAACCACTACGACGTTTCCTGTCCTAATGAGCTGATATAAAGATGGATAAGAGACGTCTTGCGTGAAGATTTCATTGACTTATAGCCAAAAACCCTTATTGTTGGAGTATTATGATTTACAACTGGAAAGAGC
Source organism: uncultured Bacteriovoracaceae bacterium (assembly GCA_964422755.1). Lineage (GTDB taxonomy): Bacteria > Desulfobacterota > Desulfomonilia > UBA1062 > UBA1062 > DSAD01. The sequence continues at coordinate 1,097 of CAYRCP010000185.1, forward strand.
TCTATGACAGCAGGCTGACTGAAGCAAAAGAGGCATTGGCAAAGATAAAAAAAGGTGCAAGGATCTTCATTGGCTCGGCATGCGGGGAACCCCAGCTCCTCATCCAGACGCTCATAGATATTGCACCGAATCTGGCTGACACAGAGGTCATTCATTTTCTCGACATTGGTTCTGCTCCGTACATCGATGAAAAATTCAATGATAATTTCCGCCATAATGCACTCTTTATCGGTGCGAGCACGAGAAATGCCATCCACGAAGGAAGGGCAGACTACACCCCGATATTTCTTTCCGAGATCCCGATGCTCATGCTCAGGGGGAGAATGCACCTGGATGTTGCCCTCATTACCGTCTCTCCGCCTGACAAAAATGGCTATGTGAGCCTGGGCATCTCTGTCGACACGACAAAAACCGCAGCTGAAGTTGCAGACTATGTTGTGGCGGAAGTGAACCCGAATATGCCCAGAACCTTAGGCGACAGTTTTCTCCATGTAAGTGATATCCATGCCTTTGTGGAGAATGATGCCGATCTTATCGAATTCCAGCAGAAAACACCCGGAGATATTGCAAAACACATCGGCGAACAGATCGCGGATCTCGTGGAAAATGAAGCCACGATTCAGACAGGTGTTGGCAGGATTCCCAATTCGGTATTTCCCTATCTGATGAATAAACGAGACCTTGGCATTCATACCGAGACATTTACCGACGGCATTATAGATCTGATCGAGGGTGGGGTTGTCACCTGCAAAAAGAAAACCCTGCATCCGGGAAAGATTGTAGCAAGTTTCTGCATGGGCACCAAGCGTTTGTATGAATATGTCGACAACAATCCCCTGTTCGAATTCCACCCGTGCCAGTATGTCAACAATCCTTATATCATATCCCGGAACGAAAAGATGATATCCATTAATTCCGCTCTCACGGTCGATCTCACCGGTCAGGTATGTTCGGATTCTCTGGGCTTTCTTTTTTACAGCGGGATAGGAGGACAGGTTGATTTTGTCCGCGGTTCTGCCATGTCACGGCGGGGAAAATCCATCATGACACTGCCTTCCACCACGGATGACGGGAAAAGTTCCCGGATAGTCCCGTACCTCAGTCCCGGCAGCGGTGTCGTAGTGACCAGGGGAGACATTCATTACCTTGTAACCGAATACGGTGCAGCATACATCCATGGGAAATCCATCAGAGACCGGGCAATGGCTCTCATCAATATCGCACATCCCCAGTTCAGGGATGAATTGCTCGAGGCAGCGAAAGAACAGGGATATGTATACAAGGATCAGATCCTGCCTGCGGTTCTCTACCCGAGAGAGTATGAGACATACTGGACAGACAACAAGGGGTCTGAAGTATTCTTCCGTCCCGTAAAACCCACCGACGAAAGGGCAATACAGGACATGATTTATGCCCTGCCTGAACAGGATATGTACACGAGGTTCTTCCAGAACCTCAAAGCGTTCTCACACAAACTTGCCATGCCTCTGGCGGCAATCGATTATACGGACAGGATGGCAATAGCTGCGGTAACCGGCCGGGAAGAACCGGAAAGCAAGGAAAAGATCGTTGCCGTAGGACGCTATATCAGAGACCCGAATACCAATTTTGCCGAGGTGGCCTTTACCACAAACCATGACTGGCAGGATAGAGGAGTGGGAACATTTCTCTTGCGATACCTTATTCGAATTGCCAGGGAAAATAATATCAAGGGATTCACCGCAGACGTTCTCTCGCAAAATACCCCGATGATGAAGGTGTTCGGAAAATCCGGCTATCCGTTGAGGTCTAATCTCGAGTACGGCGTCTATGAACTGGAGATTCCCTTTACCGAAGATACAGCGACTGATTAACCGTAATCGATGGCATGATCCTTGTGTGCCTTGGCACCCTGGTCCGCCGCCCTTCAAAAACCAGCGGGATCTTCGAGGAATTAATCCGAAGAAATTTAACCCTAAAAGAGATGTGACTGTTGAGGTTATTAGCCAGCAGGTGCCCTGAGACGACAGCTGGTTTTTAAAAGGTAATAAGCATTCCCAGTTCCATGTTTTAGCGAGGTCTGACGCCGATGCAAAACTGATGAGTTGTATTTCAGGAGATACGAAAAGAGCGACCTTGCGGCATACCGCAAGGTCGCTCTTTTTTTCGTCAGGCGAGCAGCCGATCAGAATCCGGCTGTTGTTATGAAACATCCTCCGCCACCGCCTCCGCCTCCATCTGTTACAGGAACAGCAGCCGTGTCTTCAGAGTAGACCTTGAAACTGCCGAGTTCCTGGGAAGAGAAGCTGACCATACCATCGTATGACTCAACATCATCAACATCCTCCCACGTATCGCTCGAGGCGTCATAGCGCTGGACAGCAGGATTCTCGCCATCATATGCCACGGTAATAACTGCCGGGTTGGCAAGAACGAGCCCATAAGGGAGCACATCGAATTCAAATGTCTCATCCTCATACTCTGCGGCAGATGCGGGTTCTTGACCTGAATTCCCGATCCCAATGGGAGCCACTCGGAGCATGGCATCCGCCGGGAGTTCCACGCGTATGCCATAGGAGATGTCTTCAAGATTCATGGCGAAGCCTGGTTCGTATTCTCCCAGAACCGATAATTGTTCGGGAAGCGAAACCCTCAGTCGATATATAATCTCTGAGTTTTCATCGACGATATTATAGAGAAATGCCCCTGGTGAAGATGTGTGAAGAACGTTATCTACCGGCTCAGGATATGTTGCCAGCAGCGGCATTACGGAATAGATTCCATGGGAGCTGATATCGGAGAGATCTATTTCCTCACCAGCCTCACCGATCAGATCTCTCAGGATATCGTCGGTCTCCGGCCTGTCATCTGCACTCAGCGGTGAAGTCCCGGCCATATACTCAACAAGGTTAACCGCACCGTCGCCGTCTGTGTCCGCCAGAGAATCCAATGGATCTGTTGCATTCATGCCCAGTGAGTCTTCGACAGCATCAGGAATTCCATCCATATCTGTATCCGGCAAAACACTGCCATCTTCACTGGGTATGAAGATGTAGGCCTCACTGGAGAAATCACTCTCATTCCCGGAGGTATCATAGGCTGTAACAGCGACAAAATATGGCGTTGCTGCCGTTAAATCAGTGACATCCACACTCGTTGTGAGCCCAACATCAAAAAATTCATCGTACGATCCGCTGGCTGTTCCATAATATACGATGTATCCATCGAGATCCGGCTCTGAATTATTGTTCCAACTTATCCTGACTGTTGCGGCATACGCAAAGCTTGCCAGGAAAACCATAACGACTAAGAGAATTATTGTTTTTATTGTCTTTGTTATCTTCATGCAGATTACACACTCAAGACCTGTGCCA
>CAYRCP010000186.1:0-4376 GCA_964422755.1 uncultured Bacteriovoracaceae bacterium
AAACGCCAATAATCGTTCTTGACATACGATACTGAGTTCTTATAGCCTCCCAAGTCCTGGAGGCGGTGTACTATATATGGAGAGAACAGAGGCTTGGATTGCGCTGGACCTCATACCGGGTATCGGACCAAGAACCATACACAAGCTCCTTGAGATCTACCATACAGCCGAAAACATTCTTGCCGCGCCTTTATCACAGATCAACGCTCTGAGTTTCCTGACTGCCGCCCAAAAAAAGTCTCTGGCTGCAGGGGTGGATGATGCCATGCTCGCAAAAGCAACCGAAACCCTGGATGCCAATGGGGGTCATGCCGTCTGCCTTTTTGATCCTCATTATCCTGAAATGTTACGCCACATTGCAGATCCTCCGAGTGTGCTGTACATAAAGGGACAGCTGGAGGATCTTCAGCCGGCTGTCGCGATTGTGGGAACACGGGCCCCATCGCAGTACGGAAAAGATATGGCGCTGCGTCTCGGTCGGGATCTGAGCACCATGGGTATATCCGTGGTATCCGGACTGGCACGGGGCATCGACACCTGCGCCCATCAAGGGGCACTCCAGGGTATCGCCAAGACGGTCTGCGTGCTTGGATCCGGAATCGACACCATCTACCCGCCGGAGAACAGCTCGCTGGCTCAGGCCATTGCGCAACAAGGGGCGGTCGTGTCGGAGTTTCCGCCGGGCACACGTCCCGATCCCGGGAATTTCCCGAGAAGAAACAGGATCATCTCCGCTCTTTCCACCGGGGTTATCGTGATCGAGGCAGCCTATAAATCCGGGGCTCTCATCACCGCCCGCTTTGCAGGTGAACAGGGAAAATGTCTCATGGCAACGCCTGGCGCGGTTACCAATATCCGTTCTCAAGGCCCGCACCACCTTCTCCGCCAGGGGGCCGTCCTTGTCCGGGATGCGGCCGATGTCATCGAAGAAATCGCACCCCAGGTAAAGGGATTTATTGCAGAGACCGAAAAACACAGCGAGGAGCGTGACGAGATTATCACTGCATGCTCAGGCCAGGCGCTGAGTATTGACGATATAGCACACGAACTCCATATGAGCATTCCAGAGGTCACACAGAGAATAAGCATGCTGGAATTGTCAGGAGCGATCATAAAGGTTGAAGGAAACAGATTTATGGCGAGGAGCAGCAATGGGTAAATCACTGGTAATCGTCGAGTCGCCGACAAAGGCGCGGACTATAAAAAGGTATCTGGGAAAAGACTATGAAGTCGAGGCCACTATGGGGCACATCAAGGATCTGCCCAAGAGTGTGCTCGGCGTGGATATAGAAAAAGGCTTTATCCCGGACTATAAGATAAAAACCGATAAAAGGGATATCGTAAAGAAGCTGAAAAAACAGGCTGCAGCAGCCGAGCATATCTACCTGGCATCTGACCCTGACAGAGAAGGCGAGGCCATTGCGTGGCACGTTGTGGAAGAGCTGAAAAAACCCGCGGCTGACGTGCGCAGGATCATCTTTCACGAAATTACAAAAAAGGCCATAACCGACGCGTTGAAAAATGCCGAGCAGCTCAACGAATCTCTCTACAATGCGCAGAAGGCCAGGAGGGTAATGGACAGGATCGTGGGGTACACCATGAGCCCTCTTCTCTGGAAAAAGGTGAAACGGGGTCTCTCTGGCGGAAGGGTGCAGTCTGTCGCAGTGCGACTGATCTGCATGAGACAGGAGGAGATCGAGAGCTTTATTCCAAAAGAATACTGGACCATCGATGTCGTGCTCAAGACCTCCGGCGGTGATACATTCCAGGCCAAAGTGGTCGTTCCCAAAGAGATCCCGGATGAGTCGGCTTCAAAAAACATTGCCGATACCATCAGAAACGCCCAGGCAATCACGATTGATAAAATCAAGAAACAGGTCAGGTATAAAAACCCGCTTCCTCCTTTTATCACCTCGACTCTGCAGCAGGCGGCATCGACCAGACTGCGGTTCTCCGCAAAAAAGAGCATGATGATCGCCCAGCAGCTCTACGAGGGGATTGCAATCGGGAGCGATGAGATTTCCGGTCTTATCACCTATATGAGAACGGATTCTCCGGTAGTATCGTCCGAGGCGATAAAACAGGTGCGGGAATTTATCCCGACACAATATGGAAAGGACTACCTTCCGGACAAAGCCAGACAGTACAGGGCCAAAAAATCGGCACAGGAGGCCCATGAGGCCATCAGGCCCACGAATGTGGAAAACACCCCCGAAAACATAAAGCAGTTCCTTTCCCCCGACCAGTATGCCCTGTACGATCTTATCTGGAAGCGATTCATCGCCTCCCAGATGAAGAGCGCGGCATATGACCAGACGTCCGTGGACATCATGGCCGGCGAGTGCGGGCTCAGGGCAAACGGATCAATCATGAAGTTTGACGGCTTTTTGCGGGCATACAGTGTACAGGAGGAAAAAGACGCACTCCTGCCGGAGACCATTGCCCAGGGGGACCTGCTTACCCTCGAAAAGCTCGACGAGAAACAGCATTTCACCCAGCCTCCCGGACACTATACCGAAGCAGGTCTCATCAAAGAGCTCGAAGAAAAGGGTATCGGCAGACCGAGCACCTATGCCCCGATCATCTCCACGATCCAGGACAGGGGGTATGTCAGGCTGGAACAGCGGGCCTTTGTCCCAACCGAGTTGGGCCGGGATGTGAATGCTCTCCTCGTAAAACATTACCCGCACATCCTAGACATCGGGTTCACGGTAAAGATGGAGGACTCCCTCGACGAACTCGAAGAAGGCCACACCGATTACCTCAAGGCCATGAACTCGTTTTATCAGACCTACAGCACGGAGCACGAACTCGCCATGGATCAGATGGAAAACTTGAGGGCCATCAACAGACCGGCGGGCATGCAATGTGAAACATGCGGGAAGGACATGCTCATAAAACTCGGCAAAAACGGGCATTTTCTCGGATGTTCCGGCTACCCCGACTGTAAAAACACCAAGGAGTTCACCCGGGATGAAAACGGCAAAATCAAGATCATCGAGACCCCGGAGCCGGAACCAACCGATGTCACGTGTGAAAAGTGCGGATCACCCATGGTATCGAAGCGAGGCAAGTTCGGGCTGTTTCTCGCATGCAGCAATTATCCCGAGTGCAAAAATACTCAGCCGCTCAACAAGACCGAGGCCACCGATAAAACGTGTGACAAGTGCGGATCCGCTATGGTGATTCGTCATGGGCGCTTCGGCCCCTTCCTGGCATGCAGCAACTACCCTGAGTGCAAGAATATCCAGCCCTACCCCATGGGACTGAAATGCCCAATGCCCGGATGCCCGGGCGAGATAGTACAGCAGAGGTCGAAACGGGGAAAGATGTACTATTCATGTACCGTCAAGGACTGCAAATTCATCAGCTGGACAAAACCCATCGAGAGAAAATGCCCGCAGTGCCAGGCGGATTTCCTCGTCAAGAATGGCGGCAACGAATCCTGCCCCAACCCTGAATGTGATTATGAAACCAGCAGCTAGGGTCCAGGTGATCGGCGGCGGCCTTGCAGGCGTTGAGGCTGCACACCTTCTTGCACACAGAGGCATCCATGTCGACCTGTTTGAGATGAGGCCCGACAAATCCACCCCTGCCCACAATACCTCTCTGCTGGGAGAACTCGTTTGCAGCAACTCCTTAAAAGGCACTGATCCCGCAACAGCCCATGGACTGCTGAAAAAAGAGATGACCCTGCTCGACTCTTTGGTGATCGCGGCGGCCGGGGAAACTTCAGTCCCTGCAGGCACGGCCCTGGCAGTGGACCGGGACGCCTTCTCAGAGGCCATCACCCGCCATATTCAATCTCACGATCTCATAGCACTGCACCGCAGTGAGATAGAAGAAATCGATCCGAAGGTACCCACCATCATCGCTACAGGGCCGCTTACTTCGGAAAAGCTCGCCCTTTCCCTCGCAGGTATCACCGGCAGCGAACGACTCTATTTCTACGATGCGATCTCACCCATCATCGATGCAGCGAGTATTGACCTTACTAACGCGTTCTTCGGATCACGGTGGGACCCTGATAGTACCGACTATCTCAATTGCCCACTGGATGAGGAACTCTACCACACATTCATCACCGAACTGCTCAAGGCGGACCAGTTAAACCCCCGCTCGTTTGAGGATGCCAAATTCTTCGATGCCTGCCTGCCCATCGAAGTCATCGCGCTCAGGGGCAGAGATTCTCTGCGCTTCGGCCCCATGAGGCCGGTGGGATTCATCGACCCTCACACCGGCAGAAGACCCTATGCACTGATCCAGCTTCGTCGAGAAAACCTCAAGGGGGATGCCTATAACCTGGTGGGGTTCCAGACCAGGCTCACCTACCCTGAGCAGAAACGGATCTTCCGCATGATCCCGGCCCTTGCCGG
>CAYRCP010000187.1:0-4371 GCA_964422755.1 uncultured Bacteriovoracaceae bacterium
CAAGAATATCTCGGCAATTGATATCACTCCCCTGGTGGATGTGGTATTCCTGCTTTTGATATTTTTCATGCTCTCTATCGGATCACCATTGAAGATCAGCGAAGTAAATCTCCCTGAATCCAATAGCGGTCAGGCGCTTTCCAAGCAGGCCATAACGGTTGTCATTTCTTTGGAGACGATCCTTGTGGATGGACAAAGCACACAGCAGGAGGACTTAAAGACGCTGCCCTTTGATGAGGACATCGTTGTTCTGGCCTACAGGGATATCCCCTACTATCGGGTGATCCAGGTGCTCGATATCCTCAGGAATTCCAGGCATGAACGGATATCCCTGGCAACAAAACCGGTAAGGGATTAGCAATATCGATCACCTGCGTGAGCCTGTGCACGAATATTAACCCGGGATTTGACTTGCCGCGGGGATAAGGCTATTATACAAAATCATGAAAAGGATCCTTTTGGTGGAAGACGATAAAAACGTCCGAAGGCTCCTTACAGAGGAACTCAACGACGACGGGTATGCTATATCTGCAGCGGCTGATGGTAAAGAAGCCCTGTCCATGCTAAAAAAAAAGGACAACGAAAAACCCGACCTCATCATTTTAGATCTCCGAATGCCGAAGATGGATGGTTTTGAAACAATGGGTTATATTTTGAAATCCCGGCAGGAAACGCCGGTTATTATACATACGGCATATTCAAGTTATAAAAACGATGTTATGGTAATGGCGGCAGATGCATATGTTGAGAAATCGCATGACCTGACGAAACTTAAAGATGTAATAAAGGAACTGATTGGTAAATAATGTCTCTAGTGCATGATATTGAAGTCGTTGTCCTGGCAGGAGGTAAAGGCGAGCGTCTCTATCCCTTGACAAAGGACAGGTCAAAACCGGCTGTCCCCTTCGGCGGACTGTACCGCATCATCGACTTTACCCTGTCAAACTGTGTAAATTCCGGGCTGAGAAGAATTTATGTGCTCTCTCAGTACAAATCCCATTCCCTCAACCGGCACATCCAGAGGGGGTGGCTCTCATTCTTTTCCTACCCGCTGGGTGAATTCATCTACAATATCCCGGCCCAGCAGCGGATCGGGAACAGCTGGTACGAGGGAACGGCCGATGCGGTATTCCAGAATGTCTATACCCTCCAGCAGGATATGCCCCAGTATACGCTGATCCTCTCCGGCGACCACATCTATCAGATGGACTATCTCAACATGGTGGAATTTCATAAGGAGAATAATGCCGACATCACCATCGGTGTCGTACCCATGCCTGTTGGAACTGCCGGCGAATTCGGCATCATAAAGGCGGACAGCGACATGGTGGTTGAAGGGTTTCAGGAAAAACCCAAGGAGAACCCGTATACCATGCCCGACGATCCCTCCAGGATACTGGTGTCCATGGGGATATATGTGTTCAACACCAAGGTTCTCATAAAAAGACTGATAGAAGACGCAAAGCAAAAAAACAGTGCTCATGATTTCGGCAAGGATATCATCCCCCGCATGGTTGCAAGCGGCGGCAAGGTCATTGCCTATCCCTTCAGGGGGATCATGAATAATGAATACTGGCGCGACATCGGAACGCTCGATGCGTACTATGATGCCCATATGGACCTGATATCGGTAACGCCGCAGTTCAACCTCTACGATCCGAAGTGGCCCATCCATACCGTATACAGCCCCTATCCGCCTGCAAAGATGGTCTTTTCCGGCGGTGAGGACGGGAAACGCATCGGCACTGTGCTGGATTCCCTTATCTGTGACGGGGCCATCGTTTCCGGCGGCAGGGTGGAGCGTTCCATTATCTCTCCCAACGTCAGGGTAAACAGCTATGCAGATGTTCACGACTCTATCCTGCTGGAAGGGGTCAATATCGGCAGAAACTGCAAAATCAAGAACACGATTATCGATAAATTTGTGTCAGTGCCTGCAAATTCATCAATCGGCTATGACATGGAAGAAGACCGAAGAAGATTCGATGTCTCTGATGGCGGTATCGTTGTTATCCCGAAACTTGCAGCTTTTGATTGAAACCCACCATGAAACGCATTGCTCTTGTAAGCCTCGGCTGTCATAAAAATCTTGTAGACTCGGAATTCATCTGCGAGAAGTTGATGGAAGCCGGATATACCTTGGAGTTCGATCCCGATGAGACCGATTGTGTCATCGTCAATACGTGTTCGTTTCTCACCTCGGCTGTGGAAGAGTCCATCGGTACCATGCTTGAATTGATCGAAGACGGGAAAAAGGTGATTTGCGCCGGATGCCTGGTGAGCCGCTACGGGAAAGACCTCTTAAAAGAGTTGCCGGAGGTGTCGCTCTTTGCCGGCCCCGGGACATATGAAAACCTTCCCCGGGCATTGGAGGAGAACGTGCGGTATCTCGCTCCTGTGTATGAAGGCGTGGTGAAGAGATCCTTTATCACAACCGGAGCAAGTGCCTATGTAAAGGTGAGCGAGGGATGCTCCAACCACTGCAGGTTTTGCCTGATCCCAAGTATCAGGGGAGATCTCATCAGCAAGCCTTTCCATGATATTATTGATGAGTGCGAGAAGCTGGCGACCCATGGGGTCAAAGAGATCATTCTCGTTGCACAGGATGTGGGCAGTTATGGCAAGGACCTGGGGAAGACGGATGCCTTGACCGACCTGGTGGAGAGGATCTCCCTGATCGGTGGTATTGAATGGATACGGATCATGTACATGCACCCGGATTCTCTGACCGAACCGCTCGCCGATCTCATCAGCGACAACGAAAAAGTGTGCCCCTACATTGATCTGCCCGTACAGCACATCTCAGGCGGCGTGCTTGATGCAATGGGCCGAAGGGGAGGGGCCGAGGCAGTCATGAGGGCCCTCGACCTTTTAAAATCGAGAACCAACGATATCTGGATCAGGTCTACCATTATGGTGGGGCACCCCGGAGAGGATGAGCAGGCATTTAAAGAGCTCGAGAACTTTGTCGCCAGGGGCTGGTTCGACCACCTCGGGGTTTTTGCCTATTCTCCGGAAGAAGGCAGCGTCAGTGCCATGCTGAGCGACCATGTTGACGAAGAGATCAAGTCCGTACGCAAAGAGCGGATCATGGCAATCCAGCAGGACATCTCAAAAGCACGGCTTCAATCATTGCTCGGCCGGAAGATAAAGGTCTTTGTAGAGGGATTTCACCCGGAGACCGATCTGCTTTTAAAGGGCAGGGCGGCTTTTCAGGCCCCTGATGTGGACGGCCACATAATGATCAACGAGGGTACGGCAGATTTCGGTTCTTTTCATGATGTTGAAATTATTGATACTATGGAGTACGATCTGGTCGGGAGAATCATATGAACACTGTTGAGATTATTGAACTGGGGAAAGAAACTGTTCGCACCGAGATAGAGGGGCTGGAAGGGCTGGTTTCTCAGATCAGTGAGCCTTTTGCGCAGGCTGTGACGATCCTGTCCGATCTCAAGGGCAAAGCGATCCTCACGGGTATCGGCAAATCAGGGATCATTGCAAAAAAGATAGCGTCCACCATGGTGAGCATCGGTACCCCTGCCGTGTTCATGCATCCGGTAGACGGTCTCCATGGCGACCTTGGAACCATCATGCCGCAGGACGCCGCCATTGTCCTTTCCAACAGCGGCAATACCAGGGAGATCTGCAACCTTCTCCCTGCATTAAAAAGCCTTGGTGTACCGATCATCGCAATCACCGGAAACGACAAATCCCCGCTTGCTCATGATGCAGACATCATCCTGAAATGCACGGTACAGCGCGAGGCATGCAACCTGGGCCTTGCCCCCACGACGTCAACCACGGCGCAGCTGGCACTGGGAGACGCCCTTGCCGTAGTGCTCTCCCACATAAAGGGCTTTGACCGGGATGACTTCAAACTCCTTCACCCTGCAGGCGAGCTCGGCAAACAGCTCATGTTCAGGATATCGCAGATCATGCTTACCGGAGAGAGAATCCCCCTGGTGAGTTCCGAGACACCGCTGGGCGAGGTCGTCGTGGAGATGACGGGGAAATCCCTTGGATTCACCCTGGTGGGCAGCGCTACCCAAATTGAAGGGATCGTAACCGACGGTGATCTGAGAAGAGTGCTGCTCAAGTACGGTGACAAGACGCAGGGGCTCCTGGCCCGCGACATCATGAGCGCCAACCCGCGAACCATTTCAGGAGACATGCTCGCACTCGATGCGTTGGATGTCATGGAACGCTCCCAGATAACCTCGCTCATTGTGACCGATGCACAGGGTAGCTATGTCGGGGTTGTGCACCTGCATGATCTGTTGGGACGAGGCAAACTCGGGCTCAGAGGCGTGTAGGAAGACTTCCTTGCAACCGCATTGATGTGATCCTTGACTTGTATATAACAGTCGC
>CAYRCP010000188.1:0-4371 GCA_964422755.1 uncultured Bacteriovoracaceae bacterium
TCAGGTCGGCAGAGACCCAGCTGAATTTGATGCCGTTGGTGTACCCCCGGTCGGTGCCGGCATAGATGTCGTTTTCCTGGTAGAAGGTGAAGGTTGTGGCTTCCCGGGGGGTATCTGTCTGTGCACGTACCGTTGCCGGGAACGCCAGGACAGCAGCGATAAAGAACCCGCAAATATGTTTTATATATGGTGACACTTTCTCCGGGATATCCTTTGCAGCCTTGGCTGCGGGTTTATCTCCTGTGTGGGGTTATTGCACCACGGAGACCTCCACTCCTTCTGTAAGGTTGATTGCCCCCTCGATGACGACCTGTTGTCCTTTATGCAGTCCGGACCTGATCCAGACCCGGCCGTTATATATTCCGTTGTCGGCAACCTCTATCTGGTGTGCTTTGTCGTCCTCGATCACCCATACGTTTGATTTGCCCCGGTCGCGGCTGAGTGCACAGGCAGGTATGGAGGCCTGACCGGCTGAGACCGGAAGTTTGAATTGTGCCGTGCAGAACAGTCCTGCCTGCAGGGTGCCGTCTGTGTTGTCTACGGAAACCTTGACAAGGAATGTCCTGTTGGAAAGGTCGATCTTCGGGTTGATTGCCGTGATATTTCCGGCAACCGGTTTCGTACCGGCTGAAGCAGATATGGTCACTGTAGTACCCGGGATGATTTTACCTGCATACCGTTCTGATACGTCTATCTCTGCATTGAGCGTGGTGAGGTCCATGATTTCCAGAACCGGTATTCCGGGTTGCACGAATTCACCTTCCTGGATGTATTTTGCGGTAATCACACCATTATATGGTGCCGTAATCGTGCAGTCTTTCAATGCCTGCCTGGCGGTATCCCGTGCGGCAACCCTCAGCTTGAGGTCTGATGCTGCCTCCTCGGATGCAGTGACGGCTTTGTCAAATGCCTGCTGGGTTGTCGACCCTTCCTTGTAGAGGTTCTCGACTCTTTTCATCTCGCGCCGCTTGTCTTTTACCATGATCTCCGCTCGCTCCAGGCCTGCCTCGGCCTTCTTCAGCGTGAGATCATAGTCCACGGTCCGTACCTGAAAGAGGATATCCCCCTTTTTGACTTTGTCCCCGATATCGGTGTTGAGAGAATCCAGGTTGCCTCTTACCAGGGCTGTCAGCTTTGTATGATGTTGCGGCACCAGGGTCCCTGATGCATCGACAACATCCTGAAAATCCTGCAGATCGACCTTGGCTGTCTTGACCTGAAGTGCGCCCTTTTTCTCGTTGAGTGTCTGCGTCGCCTGTGCCTTTTTCTCTCCGCAACCATACATGAGGACGAGCAGCGTGGCAATGATGGTGATAAAGACCAGGTTAATGATTCTATTCGTGTGCATGGATGTTCTCCTTTTTAACGTGTGATTCTGATACCGGTCCGGAAAGCCAGCCCGATATGGTTTCTTTTGCATTATCGAGCATGATGTAGACCACCGGTACTACGATAAGGGTGAGCAGGGTGGAAGAGAGCATGCCGCCGATGACCGCCATACCCATGGGTGCCCGGGTCTCACCGCCTTCGCTGATCGCCATGGCCACCGGGATGACACTGACCACAACAGCCAGTGCCGTCATGAGGATTGGCCGCAGCCTGACGGTTCCGGCATTGACGATTGCCGTAACCTTGTCGATCCCCTTTTCACGCTGCTGGTTGGCAAAATCCACCAGCAAAATCCCGTTCTTGGTCACAATACCCATGAGCATGATGATGCCGATGAACGAAAAGATGTTCAGCGTCATGCCGCTGATGATAAGGGCAGCGAAGACCCCCACCATGGACAGCGGCAGCGAGAGCATCATGGTGAAAGGATGCAGGAACGATTCAAACTGGATACACAGGATCATGTAAATGATCAGAATGGCGATGAGCAGTGCCTGGAGGAGGTATCCGAAGGACTCCTTCTGGTTCCTGCTGTTGCCCCGTAAGCCGGACCTCCAGTTTCCATCCTTGGGCAGGTGTTTGTTGACGGTCTGCATGGCCAGGGTTAGCCCTTCTCCTGCGGGAATTCCCTGGACATTGGCAAACAGGGTGACCGAGCGCATACGATCGTAGCGGTTGATGACATTGGGCCCCGTGCCGGTCTCGATGTCGATGAGATTGGCTGCATCGATGAGGGTTCTGTCCGAGGCCCGAACCTTGATCAGGCCCAGGTCTTGCGGGGTTGTCCTGAATTCCGGCAGTGCCTTGACCCTGATGTCGTAGCGGTTCCCCCCCTCCTTGAACTTGGCGGCAGTTTTGCCGCCGAACAGGAGGTATATCTCGTCAGAGATTGAACGCGCGTCCACCCCGAGGTCATCTGCAAGACCGCGGTTGATGTGAACCTTCACGTCCGGCTTGGTGAGCCTGAGATCGGTGTCTATGTCGGTAAAAACCTGCTGAGCTTTGAGGTCGGCCACGATCTTCTGGCTCACAGCGGAGAGATTTTCCAGGTTGGGTCCCATGATGACGATCTGGATATCACTCTCACGCAGACCTCCGCCGGTATGAGAGAGATTATCTACGGATATGATGGCGTCTTCATACGTGCTGAAGTTTTTGCGTACACGCTGCATCATGTCTTTCTGTGTCGCCTCTCGAGATTGTTTGTCCACAAGCCCGATAAAAAGGAGACCCTTGTTGACCTCCTTGGCCGATCCGAGTCCGATTACCGACATGCAGTGGTCTACTTCCTTCTGGGAAAAGAGATACTGTTCCATGTCATGCATGCGCAGGGATGTCTGCTCGATGGCAGTGCCGGTGGGCAATTCGAATCTTACCAGGAAACTCCCCTCGTCTGCATCGGTGGTGAATTCACTGCCGATCAGGGGAACCAGGGAAATGCCTGCTGCGAAGGCAGCGAAGGCAAATCCGATGACGGTCTTGCGGTGGGAGGTCGACCACAGCAGCACCTTCCGGTAGAACTTCTCTATACCCACCAGGGCATGTTCCAGGATGCGGTAGATCCGGTTGTGCGAGGTCTGGTGTTTTATCATGCGCGAGCACAGAAAAGGCGTGAGTGTCAGCGAGACAAGGACCGAGATAAGGATGGTGAGTGCAACGGTAAGCCCGAACTGGTAGAAGAACCGGCCGATGATACCCTTCATGAACGCCACAGGAATGAATACCGCTGCAATGGAGGATGTGGCTGCTATGACTGCGAGCCCAACCTCGTGGGTACCGGTGCTGGCAGCACTCATGCGGTCTTCGCCGTTTTCGATATGCCGGAAGATGTTCTCCAGCACCACGATGGCATCGTCGATCACCATTCCTACGGCCAGCGACATGGCCAGCATGGTGAGATTGTTTATGGTGAATCCCAGCGCATTCATGACGATAAATGCACCGATCAGAGAGACCGGGATAGCCATGATTGAGATGAAGGTGATACGGAAGTTTCTCAAAAAGAGGAACATGGTCAGTGCGGTCAGCAGGATACCGAAGAGGATGTCGAAGCGAACACCCTCCATAGACCTCTCGATGAACTTGGATCCGTCATAGGCCATCCGGATCTTTATTCCCTCGGGTGGGTTTGCGGTAATTTCAGCAAGGCGGGCCTTGACCGCCCGGGCCACGGAGGTGGTATTTGCACCGCTCTGTTTCTTGATGCCCAGCCCGATGGCAGGAGAGCCGTTGAAGCGGGCAACGCTTCTGATGTCCTCGAATCCGTCGTCCACCCTGCCGATGTCGGAGAGGCGGATCGGGTTGCCGTCACGTTCCACGATGACGAGATTCCTCAGATCGTCCGCCGAGGTATATTCGCCCTTGACCTTGATGCTGAATTCGTTCGTGTCATTTTCCAGCCGTCCACCGGGGAGTTCCACGTGCTTGATCTGAATCGCACCGAACACATCCCTGGCAGTGAGTCCTCGAGCTGTTAGTTTCTGCGGATCGATCCAGACCCTGATTTCGCGTTCCTGAAGACCTCCCATCTCCACATTTCCCACACCATTGATCGACTGGAGCTGTTCCTTGAGCACCTTGTCGGAATAGTGGGAGAGCACGCCATAGTCAACGTTTCCCGTGACCGTGATCCACATGAAGGCCTGGGCGTTCAGGTCGAACTTGTCGACCACGGGTTTCTCGGCATCATCGGGGAGATCTCGTTCGGCAAGGTTGACCTTGGCGCGCACCTCCTGAGCCGCGACATCGCCGTCTTTTTCCAGTTCGAACTCGATGATGATCTGCGAATAGCTCTCATAACTGTGGGAGACAATGTTCTTGATGCCGCCGATGGTCTTGATCTGCTCCTCGAGCACATCGGTCACATCGGAATCGACTACCTCCGGGCTGGCCCCTTCGAGGATGGTCGAGACCGTTACCACCGGGACGTCCACCTCGGGGAACAGGTCGATACCCATGCCCATAAAGGCGATGAGCCCGAAA
>CAYRCP010000189.1:0-4360 GCA_964422755.1 uncultured Bacteriovoracaceae bacterium
TCTCTTCAGGAGCCTTGTCGATCTCGTCAAACGCCACATATTCAGCCATCCCTTTATTCGACAGATGCTTCGTGATCGCAGCCGTTAATGTCGTCTTTCCATGATCTATATGTCCTATCGTCCCTACATTGACATGAGGTTTCGTCCTCTCAAACTTTTCCTTAGCCATACAACTGTCCTCCTCTAGATACTTTTAAGTGTTCGGAAATGTTTGTGGGTACAGGCTCATAATGAGAAACCTGCATGGTAAACGTTGCCCTTCCCTGTGATAACGAACGCAGACTTGTAGCATATCCAAACATCTCTGCAAGGGGCACCTGGCTTGCAATGACCCTTACGTCTGCACGGGTATCCATACCGAGTACTTTTCCTCGCCTGGAGGACAAATCGTTGATCACATCTCCGATATATTCCACAGGGCTCACTACTTCTACATCCATTATGGGTTCAAGCATAATGGGTCCTGCTTTCTTTAGAGCATTCTTCATGGCCATGGAACCTGCGATCCTGAAAGCCATCTCGGACGAATCCACCTCATGGTAAGATCCGTCGAGCAACGTAATCTTGACTCCCTGGACCGGATAACCGGCACATGGTCCTACACTTAAGGAATCATCAACACCTTTCTTAACCGCAGGAATGTATTCTCTCGGGATAACTCCACCGGTGATCTTGTCGACAAATTCCATGCCGATGCCTGATTCCAGCGGTTCAACCTTGATGACCACGTGTGCATACTGCCCGTGTCCACCGGTCTGCTTGGCGTATTTCAGATTTTCATCGGCTGTGCGGGTAATGGATTCGGTATAGGCAACCTGCGGTTTGCCGACATTTGCCTCAACACCGAATTCCCGCCTGAGCCGGTCTACAATGATATCGAGATGAAGCTCTCCCATACCGGAAATAAGGGTATCGCCCGTATCATGATCGGAATGAACCTTGAATGACGGGTCTTCCATTGCCAGACGGACCAACCCTGCAGAGAGTTTTTCCTGGTCAGCCTTGCTCTTGGGTTCAATGGCAATGGAGATGACCGGCTCGGGAAAATCCATGGATTCAAGGATAATGGGATGTGCCGGATCACACAAGCTGTGCCCGGTGATGGTATTCTTCAGTCCGAGAACCGCAGCGATCTCTCCGGCATAAATAGTCTTTATTTCTTCACGCTTGTCGGCAAACATGCGAACCAGTCTGCCCATGCGCTCTTTTTTTCCTGTTGAGCTGTTATACACCGGCTCTCCGACAGCCATCTCACCCGAGTAAACCCGGATAAAGGTGAGCTGTCCAACGTATGGATCATTCATCACCTTAAAGGCAAGGGCTGCAAAAGATTCCTCTTCATCGGGCTTGCGGATGATTTCGTTGCCGTCATCGGTCTTGCCTTTAACGTCTCCTGCATCGACAGGAGAAGGGAGGTAATCCACAATGGCATCCAGCAGCGGCTGAACCCCTTTGTTTTTGAAGGCCGAACCGCACAGTACCGGAGTGAGGCTTAAACTCAGCGTTCCTTTTTTTATAGCTGCATTAATCCTGGTGGTATCTATTTCTTTACCATCAAGATAATCTTCCATCATCGTCTCATCTACATCGCACAGCGACTCGATAAGCTTTTCCCGGTAGGCAAGAGCCGTCTCCTGGTACTCAGCGGGTATCGGGCCTGTCTCAAAGGAAGACCCCTTCGATGTTTCATCGAAGATGAGCGTATGCATATCAATGAGGTCAATAACCCCGGTAAAGGTTTCTTCTTTACCCACCGGTACCTGGAGGGCTACGGGATTAGCTGAAAGCTTGTTCCTCAGTTCGTCCATGACATTGAAGAAATTTGCACCCACCCGGTCCATCTTATTGACAAATGCGATCCGGGGAACATTGTAACGCTGAGCCTGGCGCCAGACCGTTTCCGACTGGGGCTGAACACCGCCGACCGCACAGAACACGCCTACCGTACCATCAAGCACGCGAAGGCTGCGTTCCACTTCAATGGTGAAATCCACATGGCCGGGGGTATCGATGATGTTGATAATATGATCTTTCCACGAACATGTCGTGGCAGCAGAGGTTATGGTGATTCCTCGTTCCTTTTCCTGTTCCATCCAGTCCATGACAGCTTCGCCGTTATGGACCTCTCCTAACTTATAGCTTTTCCCCGTATAGTAGAGAATCCGCTCAGTCGTGGTTGTCTTGCCGGCATCGATATGTGCCATGATGCCGATATTTCTGAGTCTCTCTATGGGAACCTGTCTTTTCACCGACTAAAACCTCTCTAGAACCGATAATGTGCAAATGCTTTGTTCGCTTCTGCCATCTTATGGGTGTCTTCCTTCTTCTTTATGGAAGTACCCCTGTTGTTGTAAGCATCTAATAACTCTACTGCAAGTCTCTCACTCATGGTATTCTCGCTCCGGGAACGTGCTGCGGTGATAATCCAGCGCCTGGCGAGCATATCTTTTCTGTCGGACCTTACCTCTTGCGGTACCTGGTAGGTTGCTCCGCCGATCCTTCTGGATTTGACCTCAAGAGCCGGCTTCACGTTCTCAAATGCCTTGAAAAATACCTGAAGAGGGTCCTCATTAGTTTTTGCTGCAAGTATGTCGAGCGTATCGTAGAATATCATCTCGCTGACCGACTTCTTTCCATCCCACATGATGCAATTGATAAACTTGCTCACGGTCTTGTCCCCGTACTTGGGATCAGGGACAACATCTCTTTTCAGACTTCCTCTATTCTTTCTTGGCATAACTTATCCTCTACTTCGGTCTCTTGGTACCATATTTGGATCTTCCCTGCCGACGTTCCTGCACGCCTTCAGAGTCCATAACGCCTCGAACGATGTGATATCGTACACCGGGCAAGTCCTTGACTCGGCCTCCCCTGATAAGAACCACTGAGTGCTCCTGCAGGTTATGACCTTCACCTGGTATATATGAGGTGACTTCATATCCGTTGGTCAGTCTTACCCTCGCCACTTTACGCAATGCGGAGTTCGGCTTTTTCGGTGTCGTGGTGTAAACCCTTACGCAAACACCTCTCTTCTGAGGACAAGCTTCAAGAGCTCTTGTCTTTTTCTTTTTAATAACCTGTTTTCTTCCGTTCCTAACTAGCTGATTAAGTGTGGGCATTTATGGTCCCCTCTTTTCCATTTAAAAAATCGATATTTCCATACTCGGAGTGACGAAGACTTCTAACAACGAAGGCTTCTTCTGTCAAGGATTTTCTAGATCTGTTCATCATCAAATAAATCCTCTTCTTCCACCTCTACATCTACCTTATGATAAATAGGAAATCCTGTTCCTGCAGGTATGAGTCTTCCCATGATGACATTCTCTTTGAGCCCGACCAGATGATCGATCTTTCCCTCTACGCTCGCTTCGGTGAGAACCCGTGTTGTTTCCTGGAATGAAGCCGCGGAAATGAAGCTCTCTGTGTTCAGGGAGGCCTTGGTGATGCCGAGCAGGAAAGGCTCTGCAACGGCCGGTGTGCCGCCCGATGTCACCACATGCTCGTTCTCCTCGTTGAACGAGTACTTGTCAACGAATTCACCTTCAAGATTTGTCGTGTCTCCTGCATCCTTGATCTTTACGCGTTTGAGCATCTGTCTGACAATCACCTCGATGTGCTTGTCATTGATTCTCACGCCCTGAAGCCGGTAGACTTCCTGCACCTCGTTGACGAGGTATCGTGCCAGTTCTTTCTCACCGCTGATCTTAAGGATGTCATGCGGGTCTACAGCACCATCCATAAGCGGTTCGCCGGAACGCACATAGTCCCCTTCATGAACCGAGATATGCTTGGTCTTGGGGATCATATATTCTTTGGCATTACCGATCTCAGGGGTAACGACAACTTTACGCTTCCCCTTCGTGTCTTTGCCGTAGGAGACCTCTCCGTCGATTTCCGTGACGGTTGCTACCTCTTTGGGTCTGCGTGCCTCGAAGAGCTCAACGACGCGCGGCAAACCACCCGTGATATCCTTTGTCTTGGTGGTTTCTCTCGGGATCTTAACGAGAACATCACCGGCGAACACCTCGTCGCCTTCCTTGACATAGATATTTGCCCCGGTAGGGAGACTATACCGTGCCTGGTTCTTGCTACCCGGGATCTTCGCCACCTTTCCGCTTTCATCCGCCACCACGATTCTCGGCCTCAGGTCGGGGTTCTTGGGCTCGATCACGACTGATCTGCTCAATCCGGTGACCTCATCGATGTGTTCCTGCACGGTGATCTCTTCAACGAGATCAGCATATTTTATTTTACCGGCTACATCGGTAAGGATCGGGATGCTGTACGGATCCCATTCTGCAAGCAAAGCTCCTGCTTCAACCTGCTCGCCGTCTTTCACCTTGACCTTTGCACCGTACAC
>CAYRCP010000190.1:0-4353 GCA_964422755.1 uncultured Bacteriovoracaceae bacterium
AAGTCTTATATTTACCGGTATCTCCCGGTAAATATGAATTGTTTTTCTCTGCGCCCTCTGCGCCTCAGCGGTGAATGTCTTTTTCATTCTTTCCGCCGCCCGGATGTGAGCGCACCAGCGCTCATACAGGTTTATATGAAAGGTTTACGGACATGGCATAAGTTTTCTTGCCATTTTTGCAAGAATCTTCCAATTAAGGGACTAACAGGCTATCCCCTTGCCCGCTATGGGGTAAAAGTCAGCTGCGTTCCCGACATGTTGAGTATGAACTGGTCGGACATTTCGTTTTCGATGTGCATAATGGCTTTCCTGCCCGTACAGTGTGTAGGTATGATGTAGTCCGGCTTCAGTTTTATCAGTTCATCCGTGGTTCTTTCAATAATGGGCTCGAAAAGCGGTCCTGAGAGGTGAAATCCCCCCATTACGGCATGCACCTGCTCAATGCCGGTGACCTCCTGAGCATGACGGACCGTGTTGACAATACCGGCATGTGCGCATCCGGAGAGCACGATAAGCCCCTTCCCCTTGAGATTCATGACAACGGCAGTATCATCCTTGATCGGGTCCCATTGCTCAGAGCCGTCCACCTCCATGTATGCAAGGGGAAACCCGACTTCAAAATCGCTCACGCGGGGAATCTCACCGAGGAAGAGTACATCCCCGCCCAGGAGACGGTATGGCTCAGCTGTTTCAACGAGATCGACACCGCTTGTGTTCACCATTTCTTTAGAGAAAACCGGGAAATAAATCTTCAGGTCCTCACCGTACTTCAGGTATCTCGGCGAATCAAATGCACCGGGGTGTACGACAAATTCAATCCCGGGTTTGCCGATCATGTCCATGATGGAGCTGAAACCTCCGGTATGGTCTGAATGACCGTGGGAAAGGGCCAGCGCCTGTACCGAGCTCATATCCAGCCCCAGAACACGGGCATTATACGCTGCACCATGTTCGGAAAATCCGAAATCGAACACCATGGTCTGTGTTTTCTCCCCTGAGGTGGTCCGTATGAAAGCGGAAAAACCGTGCTCCGCCAGCACCGATTTCTTGATTTCCAGACCTTCAAGCGGATTTGCCCGCGAAACAATTGGATTGCCCCCCATGTCGGTTATGTCGATATAGTTGTCCTGCAAGGTAATGATCTCTACCCTGTCCACCGCATTGATCTTCATAGCCTTCCTCCTTTTTTAATACATGGCAATATTTTCACAGCCTCTGCTGATGAGTTAATGAATCGGTGCCGCTTAATGTAATTCGGTCCATCCTTGGACCTCACCCTTCGGGCGAAACTGAAGTTCGTCCAATTCGGCTATCCTGCCGAATTGTGATTCGGTCCATCCATGGACCTCACCCTTCAGGCGAAACTGAAGTTCGTCCAATTCGGCTATCCTGCCGAATTGTGATTCGGTCCATCCATGGACCTCACCCTTCAGGCGAAACTGAAGTTCGTCCAATTCGGCTATCCTGCCGAATTGTGGGAGCGGCATCAGATATACGTCAGAAAGGAAATCCAACGCAAGTCTGAAGCCGCTCCCAACGAGAAGGGGTATCTCCTATGAAGACTTTCCCTTTACGGGCACCTGCACACTCGCTCATCACCGGCCTGAGATACAAACTCTGTGTTCTTTAATGATCACACTGGTTCTCGCTGGTCTCCAAAGTTTCTCCCAGATACGATGTCAGAACCTGTTCAGGATCCAGTGTCGGCGCACCCACGACAACCTGGATACCGCTTTGTGCAAACAGGTCCTGTGCCCGTGATCCCATACCTCCTGCAATGATGATATCAGCTCCTTTGCCCTTGAGCCATGCAGGAAGCAGACCCGGTTCATGGGGTGGAGGAGTAAGGCTTTCTTTTGACAGCACCGTTTTGTTTTCACTGTCTACATCATACACGGCAAATGTCTCGCAGTGGCCGAAATGTGAGCTGAGAATGCCCGCGGTAACCGGTATTACAATCCTTTGCTTTTTACTATCCGACTCCTGCTTGGCAGGGCTTTCGTCATCTGTTGCTTCGTCCAGATCCAGTAGCGGTTGAATGGCAGATACAAAGGCCTTTGCAACTTCCGAGTTGGAATTGTGATAGACAAACGGATTTCCTTTGTCAGAGGCCTCCACGATCAGCGGATCAATGGGAATTCTCCCGAGGAACGGCACGTCCATTTCAGCGGCCATCTTTTCCCCGCCCCCGGTCTTGAAGATATCCAGAACCGTCTTACATTCCGGGCAGACAAAACCGCTCATGTTCTCGATAACACCAAGCACCGGAACATTCAGTTTCTTGCAGAAATTTATAGACTTGCGCACATCGATAGTTGAGAGATTCTGCGGAGTGGTCACGATTATTGCACCATCGCTTTCCGGGATAAGCTGTGCAACGGAAAGAGGTTCATCGCCGGTACCCGGGGGAAAGTCCATGATAAGGTAGTCAAGATCACCCCATTTCACCTCAGTGAGCAACTGTTTGATAACATTCATTTTCATGGGGCCTCTCCAGATCACGGCATCGGAATCATCCTTGAGCATGAATCCAAGGGAGATCACCTTTACCCCTTCGGAAAGCTCAATGGGCAGCAGTGCTTCTCCATCGTGCTGCAGATGCTTCCCCTCAAGTCCCAGCAGGGTTGGAATACTGGGTCCATGAAAATCAATATCCAATATACCCACCTTATGCCCTTCCATGGCCAGAGCGATCGCAACATTGGCGGTAACCGTACTCTTTCCAACGCCCCCTTTTCCGGAAAGAACCAGGATCTTATGTTTTATCTGCGACATCCGGTTCTTCAGGGCTTCGCTTTCCGTGATCTCCTGTAACTTCTGCTGTGCATCACCCGATTTATTCTGGCAACCACTGGATGAGCATTCCTTGTTTCTGTTTTCACAATCCATTTTTATTATCTCCTTATTAATGATTCTTTGCCGTATGTGTCTCTTACAGCATAATGTGTATTCTTTTCGTTAATCTCATAGTTGTTATGATCCGGTGGTATGCGGGGGCAAAAGAGCCGGCCAATTCAAACTGACAATTTGCATCACCCCTTACCCGAGAGCATAGATAATGTTTCTCCATACTGCTTTTATATCTTCCGCTATGGCACCGCCGGTGTACTCGACGACGCTGGACTTCATGATCTGCGCTTTTGTCACGGCAGAATCATAGCGAATTTTCCCTACTGACTTTATCCCTTGCAGAGCAGCCTGCGACTCGATTCTCTCAGCTATTTCGGGATTAAGGTCCCACTTGTTGATACAGACAATTGTGGGAATATTGAAATGCGCGGTAAGCTGTGCAACACGATCCAGATCATGCTGCCCGGAAAGCGTGGGTTCGGTGACAACCACCACCAGGTCTGACCCGGTTATGGAGGAGATAACCGGGCACCCTATTCCCGGAGACCCGTCAATGATGATGAAATCCAGGTTGTCCTTTTCGGCTATTTTCCGCGCTTCTTGGCGAATCACGGAGACAAGCTTGCCCGAGTTGCCTTCTGCAACACCGAGCCGTGCATGCACCATAGGACCGTATCGGGTATCGGATATAAACCACTGCCCGTTGATGACGGATTCGAATGCAATTGCATCATCCTCACAAACATGCATACAGACACCGCATCCCTCACAGGAGGTGGGCTTTATCCGTGGTACCGGGTGAACTGCACGGCCTGCGGTAGGAGGGTAATGGATTGCTTCAAAGCGACAGGAAAGCACACACTTGCCGCAGGCCGTACATTTTTCATCAAGGATCCTTGCCTTTTTCCCGCCTGAGAATGTGTGATCGGTCTGAATCTCAGGATCAAGAACCAGATGCAGATCGGCAGCATCCACATCACAGTCGGCAAAAACCGTTTTCCCGGAAAGTGCGGCAAACGAGGCAACAATACTTGTTTTCCCGGTCCCACCTTTTCCGCTGATAACGACGATTTCTTTCATATTTTATCCACTTTCATGCGGTTAAATACTTCAACTGCTGACAGGCGAGAGGAACCAGTGATTCCCATGCTTTTTCAAACAGAGTATTATATCCCGTCACCGCATTGATCATCATTTCGCCCCGCGAGTACGCCTCGGCAATTCTGCGGTCATCAGGGATCTCAAGAACGATATCTATACCCTCCTGCCTGCAATAGCGACGAACCTCCTCATCTCCAATATCGAATCGGTTGATCGCTACGGCAAAGGGTTTCTCGAGCTGACGGACCATACCCACGGCCAGTTTCAGATCATTGAGACCAAATGGCGTGGGTTCGGTAACGAGGAGGACAACATCCGCATCCTTGATGGAGGCAATAACCGGGCATGATGTACCCGGCGGCGAATCGATGATAAGGATGTCCGACTGATCGGCGGCCTTCT
>CAYRCP010000191.1:0-4335 GCA_964422755.1 uncultured Bacteriovoracaceae bacterium
GTGGTGGTAGTTGAACGGCAGCATATAGATTTTCCATATAATACCAATACAGATTATCTATTTTACACAGTTATAATTCCCATAATATGAGTGTCCCAGCAAAATTCAAGCTTCATCAGAACATGCTGATAAAATCACATTATATTCGAAAGGTGAACTGACACTCATGACAGAATTCATATGTCCTCCTCAAGTTATTGATAAATTTAATGAGATAGCCTGCGATTGTATGGGTGATGCGGCCCCCTACTGCGAAGCCGCGTGTCCGATGCACACCGATGTTCAGGGCTATGTCGATCTGATTGCAGAGAAAAAGCCTGCAGAGGCCCTTGCATTGATCCGCGAAAAATTATTTCTGCCTGCAACGCTCGGGAGAATCTGCGCACACCCGTGTGAAGACAAGTGCAAGAGGGGAGAGATGAAGCATCCCCTGTCCGTTGCAGCACTGAAACGCTTCGCAGCAGACAACTATGACAACGAGGAAAAATGGGACCTTGCAATAGCCCCGGATACCGGCAAACGCATCGCCATTATCGGTGCCGGCCCGGCCGGTGCACAGGCAGCACTGGATCTGCGCAAAAAAGGGCATGAAGTAACGATATATGACAGGCTGCCTGTCGTGGGCGGCATGCTCCGCGTGGGCATCCCCGAATACCGGCTCCCCAGGGATATCATTGATTTCGAATACAGCCTGCTCGACAAAATCGGCGTAAAACTCAATCTCGGCGTAGAGATCGGCAACGACATCCCCTTTGAACAGCTTCAGCAGGATTATGATGCTGTCCTGATCGCTGCAGGAGCACATAAAAGCATTGTCATTCCTGTAGAGGGACATGATCTTGAGGGGGTTATCAATGCAGTGGACTTCCTGCGGGAGGTGAGCCTTACGGGAAAATACGACACGGGCAATAAAATTGTCGTAATCGGCGGAGGCAATGTCGCCATCGATGTTGCACGAAGCGCCAGGCGAACCGGTGCATCTGAAGTACACCTCGTCTGCCTGGAAAATCCTGAAGAAATGCCTGCCCACAGCTGGGAGATCGAAGAGGCCCGGGAAGAAGGCGTGAATATCCATGCCGGATTCGGGCCGGAATCCATCCTGGGTGTGGATGGAAAAGCAACAGGATTCAAGGCAAAAAAATGCACATCGGTATTTGATGAAAGCGGCAACTTCAATCCCGCATACGATGAAAATGAAAAGCTACTCTTCGAGGATGTGGACAATGTCATCTTTGCGGTGGGCCAGTCGGTTGAAACACCATTCATCCCCGAAGGCATGCTTGCAACGGCACGGGGGGGACGGCTTGTGGTGGACCCCGCAACCCTGCAGACGAACATTCAAACCATCTTTGCCGCAGGTGATATTACGGGCGGGTCCGTCATTGCAATCGAGGCCATGGCAGAAGGAAGAAAGGCGGCAGAGTCCATCGATCGCTTCCTGACAGGCAGAGACCTCTATGAGAACAGAGAGCACGAAGGCAGCTATGATACCATACTGGAGACAACCATCGATCCGGATGAGCCCAATATCGCGCGACTTGAAACAACGAAGATCCCGGCAGACAAGAGAGTGACCTCCTTTACCGAGGTGGACCGGGGATTCAGCGAGGAGCAGGCTGTCAAAGAGGCATCGCGCTGCCTGAAGTGCGAGTGCAAGCTATGCGTCAAAGAATGTGAGATGCTCGAGCAGTATACCGAGTATCCCGGCCAGCTTTTCAAGGACATCATCAGGTCCGACAAGGTGGATCCCATGATCCCGTTTTCCTGCAACATGTGCTTACAGTGTACATTAGTCTGCCCCAAAGAATTCAGGCTCATGGACCGCTTCATGGACATGCGGCTGCAGATGGTCGCGAAAAACAACGGCAAATCACCCATAAAAGGGCACGGCGCAATAGATATTCACCAGAAACTGGGATTTTCCCGCTTCTTCAATACCACCAGGTCGGTAAACAGCGGGCAGCCTACAAAGAGGGTCTTCATACCGGGATGCTCCCTGCCCTCCTATAACCCCCAGCTCGTTGAACAGATCCTGCATCACCTGCAGGACAAACTGCCGGGCACCGGGGCGATATTGAAGTGCTGCGGCAAACCCACAAAGGCTCTCGGACAGAAAGAACAATTTATTCAGCGATATTCCGAACTCCAGGCAGAAATTGACCGTCTCGGGGCTGAAGAGATCATTGTTGCCTGCCAGTCCTGCTATTTAACCATCAAGGAGTACAGCCCCAATCAGAAGGTGCGCTCTCTCTGGGAAGTCCTTCCCGAGATCGGTCTGCCTGATGGTGCCGCGGGAATCGGCAAGGGTTCCGACATCACCATTGCGGTGCACGATTCCTGCCCCACAAGAGATGTACCCGAGATTCACGACGGTATCCGCTGGGTCATGAATGAACTGGGGTACACAGCCGAAGAACCACCCCACACAAAAGAACATACCCGGTGCTGCGGATTCGGCGGCATGGTGGTCCCGGCCAACCCTCAGCTGGCACTCAAGGTCATGAAACGAAGAACCGGGGAGGTAGACTCCGATTACATGGTTACCTACTGTGCTGCCTGCAGGGAATCCATGGTCAGGGGCGGCAAGAAGGCTGTGCATATTTTAGACCTGATATTCTCGCCGGTGTGGACATCCAAGAGTGAATTCCCGGGGATCCCCGCAAATCCGTTGAAATCATGGATTAACCGATACCGGTCAAAGAAAAAAATAATTCAAGCAGGCTAACATCCAGGAGAGGATATCATGACAAAAGAACTTAATGCTGATAAAAAGAATATGTTCAAATTAATCACTGCGGCAGCGATTATTGCCATCACCATCGCTGTACTGAAATACTTTGGTGTCTTCAGCTACATCAGCATGGAGAACATCTACACCATGAAGGCGTGGATCGACGGGCTCGGTGCCATCGGTCCTGTTGTCTACATCCTGCTCTTTGTCCTCGCGTGTCTTTTCTTTCTGCCGGGCCTTCCTGTGGCAGTGCTTGCCGGGCTGGCTTTCGGTCCCCTGATGGGGACACTGTGGGCCTCCATCGGCTCCACGCTGGGGGCAACCGCCGCCTTCCTTGCCGCCAGGTATATCGCACGCGGCCTGGTGGAAAACTGGGCACAGAAAAATCCGACATTCAAGAAGATTGACGACGGCGTCGCCCGTCAGGGATGGCGCATGCTCATGATCACCCGCCTGGTCCCGCTCTTTCCGTTCAACGTACAAAACTACGCATATGGGCTGACAAAGATCAACTTCTTTACCTATGTACTGGTGTCGTGGATCTGCATGATTCCCGGGGCCACAGCGTTTGCCTTCATGGGCGGATCTATCGTGAGCGGAGAAGGAAACCTGGGCAAAACATTCATGTACCTGGGAATCGGGGCCGTGGTCTTTGTTGTCATTTCCCTCATCCCCGGATGGATCAAAAAGAGAGGAACCCTGGATTTCATCGAAGAGGAAAAACGTGCTGCCTGATCCGGGCGCACACAAGAATACTCATAAACAAAGGAGAATCACCATCATGGCAAGAAGACTGACATTTACACTTTTCGCACTTGCTCTGGCCGCATCCCTCAGCTTGGCCACAGCTGCACACGCAGGCTATAAGGGGTTTGCCAACCCGAATGCAGTGATCAGTGTGCAGGAACTCAAAGACACGAACAACGTGGTCGTGGTTGACTACTCGGGCAAGGCAAAAGAATTTATCCCCGGCGCGATATTCATCGACCGCGGCAAACTGCTTCCCACGGTAAACGGGGTCAAGATGATGCAGGCCGGCAAAGAGACCTTTGAGAAGGTTCTGGGCGAATACGGAATCACGGCAAGTACCAAGCTGGCCGTCTACAGCGATAACGACAACAAATTTGCCGCCCGGTTCTACATTGACATGAAGAGCCTCGGACACGACAATGTCCGCTTAATCGACGGCAGTATCGTTGCCTGGAAGAAGGCAGGACTGCCCACGGTAAAGAAACCCGCAACCCTTGCTCCTGCAAAATATGTTGCCCGCTATTACATTAAACACGGCGACATCAACCTGGTGAAGAAGGCCACGAAGAACCCTGATTACTGCATTGTGGACACACGCACGGCAAAGGAATACAAAAAGGGCCGCATTCCCAGCGCAACGGATATCGACTATAAACTCGTGCTCAATGATGACATGACCTTCAAGACGGCCTCCGAGCTGAAAGAGTTGTACAAAGAAGTGCCGGCAGACAAAGAACTGATCACCTACTGCCTGGGCGGCATTCGGGCTGCACATTCCTGGTTCGTCCTGTCCGAACTGATGGGATACAAGCATGTGACCATGTATGACGGCTCATGGTGGGACTATGAAAAGA
>CAYRCP010000192.1:0-4320 GCA_964422755.1 uncultured Bacteriovoracaceae bacterium
ATCCGCAGGACAACCACCCCCCGGAACTTGCAACCGGCGGCGTAACCCCTGAGTCTGGAGATGCACAAGAGATATTTACCTACTCAGTACATTACCGGGACATAGATGGCCACGCTGCATACCAGAGGTCTGTCTATATAGACGGCGCACCATATACCATGAATCTGACCAGTGGTTTCGCGTATGACGGTACGTATACCTACCAGACCACCCTGTCTGTGGATGACCACTACTACTATTTTGTGTTCAGCGACGGCTACGGCGGCACCGTGAGGTTGCCGGGATCCGAGATGTATGCCGGGCCTGGTGTGCGTGAGGTAAATAATGACCCGGAGGCAGGGGACGACGTAGCGGGTACAGTCCGCGGCGGCAGGATTCAGGACAACGTGCTCGACAATGATTATGACGCTGATGGCGACGATCTCATGGTTAATACAGTACCGATCAGCGGTCCTGATCATGGAAGTCTGGTTCTCAATGGAGATGGCACCTTTATCTATACCCATGACGGCAGTTTCACGGACAGCGACAGTTTCATCTATGAGGTAAGTGACGGCTGGGGAGGGTCAGCTTCAGCAACGGTGAGCATAACGGTTTCCCTGCTTCCGCAGGACAACCATGCCCCTGTGCTCGCTAGCGGGAGCGTATCTCCGGGCGCGGGCGATGTATCAGAGACATTCACATTCTCGGTTTACTACAGTGACGATGACGGTCATGCAGCACATGAGAAACGTGTCTACATAGACGGCACGGCGTATGACATGGTCCTGCTCGAAGGGAATCCCTATGCCGGGATGTATACCCTTGAGACTGGCCTTCCTGCGGATTGTTACGAATACTTCTTCACCTTCACCGACGGTTTCGGAGGCTCAGCAAGGCTGCCCGAGTCTGGAGCATATCAGGGCCCGTGCGTTGCCGAAGAGGGATACTTTGTAGCATCCTCGCCGCAGGGAAGCGACGATTATAACGGGACCAGAGCGTATCCGTTTGCAACAGTGGAACATGCCATCGATGTGGCTCAGGGGAGTCCAGACATCCCGGCTACCATCTTTATTGCCGGAGGCAACTACGCGGAGAATCTCGTCCTGGATTCCTGGGAATCGCTGTCAGGCGGATGGCTGGATGATTTCAGCCGGCAATGGAACTTTGCCGGCAGCGGGATCACACCGGCACAAGAATACGAATCCGTGATTGACGGCGGGCAAAAAGGAAGATGTGTTACCGCAGTTTCGGCTGAAGGTGTCAGCCTCAGCGGCCTGACCCTTTTCAACGGCAATGCCGGTGAATATCACTTAGGCGGCTCTGCAATCTACCTCGGTTCCTGCTCTGCTGATATCTCTTTCTGCACGGTGGTAAACAACACCACCATATCCGACTATGATATCCACGGCGGAGCAATGTATAACGATGAGAGCAATCCTGCCATCACCCAATGCCTGTTTGCCGACAATACGGTGACCGGACCACATATCAAACATGGGGGCGCAATATATAATTATCGATCGTCTCCGCGTATTATCGGGTGTGTCTTCAGAAACAACCATGCCGGATGCAACATGGGCGCCGGCGGGGCTATATATAACTTTGAAAGCGACGCCTGGATCACAGGTTCTGTCTTTGCAGGAAACACCACCGGCGGATGTTATAGTTACGGGGCTGCAATATTTAATGAATCCAGTGCCCCGCAAATAGTGAACTGCATATTCACGGAGAATATGGCCACCGGGAATTGTACTGCAAGAGGTGGCGCTGTGTATAACAAAGCAAGCAGTCCAATCATAACCAACTGCAGTTTCTCCCTCAATTCGGCATCACATGCCGACGGAAACAGCAGGGGTGGCGGCATATACAATGATTCGGCGTCAGCACTGGTGATGACGAATGCAATACTCTGGGGAGATACTGCTCAACACGGCAATGAAATCTTCAGCGAGGACGAATCGATATGCGAGATTACCTTCTGCGACATTGATCAGGACCTGACTGAGAGCGATACAAATATCAGGAAAGCCCCGCTTTTTGTCGACGCGTTTGGTGGAGATCTTCACCTCGGCGGCGACTCACCCTGCATCGATGCAGGCACAAACGATGCGCCTGGGCTTCTGGAAACGGATTTCGAAGGAGATCCGCGGATTGTAAATGACAATATCGATATGGGTGCAGATGAATATGTCGATTGAAATGCACAGTGAAAGGAAACCCATTGATTATGAGCAGATACCAGGGCAGCCAGTATAACGTTTTCATCAGGCAGATAGCGTTACTCCTGTTTATCGTTTTTTCCGCCACAGGGGTAGTTTGTGCATCAGAGTATACCTTATCAAGCGGGTTTCACTACGACTGGTGGGATAGTGACGAGGGTGATAACGGGATGCAGTTTTACCTTCCGATACAGGCCGCCTCAGAGTATCGAGGGGTTTCCTTCGAGTTGCTCAGTGCCTATGCATATACCCGGGTCGATCCTTCCGGCGGTTCCGCACGTTCATTGAGCGATTTTGTGGACACTAAGGTGAATTTTGCCTATGGGCTCGAGGGAAAATACGGCTGTGATATTATCTTCGGACTCGGGTTCAATCTCCCCACCGGACACACGGATCTGAGTACCAGGGATCTGGTGCTTGTAGTTCCTCCGGACCTCATGTCCATCAACTCCTTTGGCGAGGGGCTGAACATGAATCCCAGGGTCAGCCTCGCCAGGCAGTGGGGTAAACTGGTAGCAGGAATAGGCCTGGGATATGCCTGGCGCGGTGAATATGACTACAGTGACAGCGTAGCAGATTACGATCCGGGCGAGATATTCACCCTGACCGGTGAGGCTGCCTATGAGTTTTCTCCCCAGTGGTATACAAGGGCCTATGGAGAATATGAATCTTTCAGCAAGGACACGGTCGACGGGGATGATTATTACCAGGAAGGCGATGTGACCCTGTTAGGTCTCGGACTGAACTATGTCCAGCCAGCATGGGAACTGGGGATCAGTCTGACCGGTATATTCAGGGACAAGAGTAAAATACAGCAGGGTATCGCCATACCCACAGAAGAGCACAACAGCCACGGGGATGAATGGATAGCGCAAATAATACACCAATATTTTCAGGACAAGGACACTACCATTACAACATCCCTGGAGTATCTTTCTTTAGACGAGAACGACTATGATGCCTCTTCCCTGTACTACATCGGCAAGAGGCAGAAGATCACGCTCGGGTGCGGGATAAGCAAGATCTTGAGGGAAGATCTCGAAGCCTCGGCATCAATAAAGGGATTCATCATGGATGATGAGGAGAACTGGTATCATCCCGGTGAGGACTATACGTACAGGGGTTTTTCGCTTGGTGCATCGGTAACCAAGGGCTTTTAAAAATTAAACAAAGATCTTAATCTGGCATCCAGACGCTAAAAGTTTTACCCATATCCATATACGGTACCGATATGTTTTTTTTGTTCATTTCTTTGCTTGCACACAATTCGTCAGGACAGACGAATTGGACTCGCCGAAGGACGCGCCCGCAGGGTGAGGGACATGGATGTTCCGAGTCAAAAAAAGTACCAAAGAAAGTGCACCTCACGAAGCCACCCTTCGGGTTTGTTCGCTCACTCAGGAAAAATCAGCTCGCAATTAACTCGCTCCGCTGCGCTCAGACAGAATTGCTCGTTTTTCTGATTTTTCCCTCCCTCGCTCACCGGCTCCAATGGGACCCCCGGGTTCGGTGCTGAACTTCACGGTCTGCAAAAAAATTAGCTACCATCAATAACGATGCACATAACCATGGGAGATATGGATCAGGTCATGTTGCTTAAAAGTAAATAGTTATCGCCGTTATCTACACTTCAATCATTTTATGATATCTACAATAAGAATGGGTGAAAAACGCTAACGGCCTGCCAACCATTCATCACGTGTTCGTTTCAACGATGCTGATGATTGCCCTTACTGTCCACGGGAAACCACGAGGAAGGCAGTGGATTTTTTTGGCACAACAGACCCTGCCTTTCATTCATCAACAAAGAAAATGGCTGGTCAGGTTTAGATTACATACCTGTAGCTTCCATAGCTTCTTTAAGATTGTAATGGATTTTGTGTTTAGATTCAAATCGCCGTTGGCTAAGTTTGGGCTGGAGATGACCCCTGAAAAGACGAAGGTCATGGAATTTGGACCGAGTGCGGAAACAAAACGACAAATTCGCAATCCTAAATAAAAACTCTTTATTCCTTGACCTGGCGCCTGATGCCTAACGCCCAGCGCCTGCTTTTCTACTCCGGCTCCGGAAAGACCGGCTTTTCTCTGGTCAAAAACGCGGCGATGCCGTGGACACACT
>CAYRCP010000193.1:0-4310 GCA_964422755.1 uncultured Bacteriovoracaceae bacterium
CCGTCCCCGATGTACTTTCCTGTGTTTTACCTTGTTTGGCATCAACATGGCTTATATCTCCCTTATGCCCTTGCCTCTTCCTGCTTCTTCATGATCTCGCCATGGAATATCCATACCTTGACACCTATGACGCCATAAACGGTATGTGCTTCGACGAAGCCATAATCAATATCACTTCGCAGGGTATGCAGAGGAACTCTTCCTTCCCTGTACCACTCTCTTCGAGCAATTTCGGCACCGGCAAGCCTTCCTGCACACGCTACCTTAATTCCCTGTGCGCCCATTCTCATTGCCTGGCCGACAGCCCTTTTCATGGCCCGCCTGTAGGCGACACGTCTTTCCAGCTGGTTCGCGATACCCTCTGCAACAATCTGTGCATCGGTCTCGGGCCTTCTGACCTCTTTTATCTCGAGCATGATGTCTTTATCAACAAAGCTGCCAAGACTATTCTTCAACTGCTCGGCGCCCTGTCCCTTTCGTCCGATGACGAGGCCGGGGCGTCCGGTGTAGATGACTAGTTTAACTTTATTAGCAGCCCGCTCAATAATGATATTCGAAATCCCTGCATGACTTAAATTCTTGTGAATATAGTCACGGATCTTTCTATCCTCAACCAAGAGATCTCCGAAACCTTTCTCGGCATACCACCTAGCCTTCCAGTCTTTGGTTATCCCGAGCCGAAACCCATACGGATGTATCTTCTGTCCCACCTGGTTCCCCTTTCCTATAACTCTTCGAGTATCACAGCTATATGGCTTGTTCTCTTCAATATACGGGTCGCTCTACCCTGGGCACGCGGCCTCCATCGTTTCAAGCGAGCTCCCTCGTCAACCAGAATCGATTTTACATACAGATTATCCACATCCATGAGTCCGGTAGACATGGCATTTGCAACTGCAGAATTCAACACCTTTGCCATAATAAGAGCACGTTTGGTACCAATCAGGTTGAGCGTTCTCAGTGCATCTGCAATGGGCTTGGTTCTCACCCTGTCTGCCAGCAGTCTGGTCTTCTGTGGAGAAACCCTAGTATGTCGCAATATTGCTTTTGCTTCCATCTCTAGCGCCCCTTTCTCTGTGCTTTCCTGTCCGCTGCGTGACCGAAAAATGTGCGTGTCGGTGAGAATTCACCCAGCTTATGACCGATCATATCTTCGGTTACGTATACCGGGACAAATTTCTTTCCATTGTGAACTGCAAACGTCAAACCGACAAATTCCGGTATTACGGTTGATCTTCTCGACCACGTTTTTATCACTTTGCGGCTTCCGGCATCCTGAGCCTCGAGTGCTTTCTTCAGCAAGTGATCATCAACAAAAGGCCCTTTTTTCAATGAACGAGACACAGCTTATTTCCTCCTCTTCACGATATACTTATCCGAGCCCTTGCTCTTTTTCCGTGTTTTATGTCCCTTTGTAGACACACCCCACGGCGTTACCGGATGGTTACCCTTGACCCTGCCTTCACCACCACCATGAGGATGGTCCACAGGATTCATGGCAACGCCTCTGACCGTTGGCCGTATACCAAGCCATCGGTTTCTTCCCGCTTTACCTATCGTGATATTGGAATGACTCACATTCCCTACCTGACCAATGGTAGCCTTGCACTCTGCAAATATCTTTCTCACTTCGCCCGAAGGCATCTTGAGTTGGACATATGTTCCTTCTTTTGCGAGCACCTGGGCATAGGTCCCAGCGGCTCTGATTAACTGTCCGCCTTTCCCGGGTCTGAATTCAACGTTATGAACAAAGGTACCCAGGGGGATGGTTTTCAGACGCATTACATTGCCTGGTCTGATTTCAGCATCCTCTGATGCTATCACCGTACTCCCTACCTTGAGACCGTCAGGCCAAATGATATATCTCTTTTCCCCATCCGCATACTGTACCAGAGATATCCTGGCCGAGCGGTTGGGGTCATATTCTACGGTCATTACCTTGCCGGGTACATCCAGCTTGTCCCGTTTGAAGTCGATGATACGATACAGACGCTTATGGCCACCGCCCTGATGACGAACGGTAACCCGACCCAAATTGTTCCGGCCTGCCTTTTTATTCAGCGAACAGGTAAGCGATCGCTCAGGAGTTGTAGTCGTTATCTCCTTGAAGGAGGAGACCGTCATTGAACGTCTTCCGGCTGATGTTGGTTTGAAGCTACGTATGCTCATCTGCTACACCCCTTCATAAAACTCTATGCTTTCGCCCTGGCGCAGCTTGACAATGGCTTTTTTCCATGCCCGGCGTCTGAATTGATGATTGCCCCAGCGTTTTATCTTCCCTTTGACAAGCATGGTCTTTACATCTTCCACATGAACGCTGAAGAGATCCTCTATCGCACGCTTTATCTCAATCTTATTGGCATCCTTGTTTACGGCAAAAACCAAGTGATTAGCTTCCTGCCTGAGCATGGTGCCTTTTTCTGTAATGATTGGCCGTTCTATAATCTTTGTGAAATCCTTCATTGCTTCAGCCTCTCCTGAATATATTCGACAGCCTCAACATCCATTATCAAACCCTTGTATTTGAGGATATCATATACATTCAACCCTTTGACGTCGAGCATCTTGGACTTGCTGTGATTTCTCGAGGCAAGGGACATATCAGTACTCATATTCCCCATCACTACGAGAGAATTTTCCATCCCCAGTGCATCAAGTGCCTGTACAAACAGCTTTGTCTTTGGTGCTTCAAGGGTTATTGTTTCCACAACCTTGAATACATTCTCGTTAAATTTCATACTCAGTGCGGAACACAGAGCCTGAGAGCGTATCTTCTTTGGCAGCTTCTTACCATACTTTCTGCCGTTCGGTCCAAAAATCACACCGCCGCTTCTCCATATGGGAGAACTGTTCGTTCCGGCTCGGGCCCTGCCTGATCCTTTCTGACGCCATGGCTTCTTACCGCCACCGGCAACCTCAGACCTGCTCTTGGTCTTTGCTGTTGAGATTCGCCTGTTCGCCTGTTGCCAGATCACAACATCATGAATCAGGTGAGGCTTTAATTCAACCCCAAACACCGCTTCATTCAGGTCGATCTCTTTGACCTTATCACCGGCCATGTTATATACATCCACAGTAGGCATCTCTACACCCCTTGCTTTTTCAATACAACTACCTGGCCTTTGGTTCCGGGCACGGCACCTTTTATGGCTATCATATTGTCTTCGACCATGACATCTACCACTTCAAGGCCCTTCATGGTGACTTTTTTATTGCCCAAATGGCCAGGCATCCTTTTTCCCTTGATAACCTTGCTCGGATCAGCCGAACATCCGATAGATCCGGTAGCTCGGTGAATAAGAGATCCGTGAGAGGCTGGAAGACCGCCAAAACCATGGCGCCTTGTTACCCCGGCAAATCCTTTGCCCTTGGACGTCCCGGTGATCTTTATCTTCTCGCCTTTTTCAAAGATATCGGATGCCTTGACTTCCTGACCCACCTCGATGGATTCAAGATCGTCGCACCGTATTTCCCTGAGATGGTAAAAATATCCCTTTCCTGCTTTGTTCTGATGACCCTTCATCGGTGAGTTGACCCGCTTTTCCTTCTTTGGATCAAACCCGATTTGAATGGCATCATAGCCGTCTCGATCTTTCAGCTTTTTCTGAATAACAAAACAGGGGCCGGTCTGAATCAACGTTACTGGCACAACCTCTCCATTTTCATTGAAGAACTGGCTCATGCCCAGCTTTTTCCCTAAGATCCCCTTAATCATCTTCTTCTCCACATTCTTTAGAGCTTAATCTCTACGTCAACCCCAGCTGAGAGATCCAACTTCATCAATGAATCAACTGTCTGCTGCGTCGGGTCCAGGATATCCAAGAGCCTTTTAAAGGTGCGGATCTCAAACTGATCTCTGGATTTTTTATCAACATGAGGAGACCGCAGAACACAATATTTTTCGATCTTGGTCGGAAGCGGGATAGGCCCTGCCACCCGTGCACCGGTCCTTCGTGCTGCATCAACTATCTCCTGGACAGACTGGTCAATGAGTTTATGGTCGTACCCTTTTAACCGTATTCGTATCCTTTGTGTCTCCATCTTAAGAAAGCTCCTATTCTTTTATTCAATAACCTTAACGATAACGCCGGAAGCGACTGTTCTGCCGCCCTCTCGAATGGCGAAACGAAGACCTTCGTCCATTGCGATGGGCTGAATCAGTTTTACTTCCATTGTAATATTATCTCCCGGCATCACCATCTCAACGCCCTCAGGTAACGCAATGTCGCCCGTCACGTCCGTTGTCCTGAAATAAAACTGCGGACGATATCCTGTGAAAAACGGCGTATGACGACCACCCTCTTCCTTTT
>CAYRCP010000194.1:0-4300 GCA_964422755.1 uncultured Bacteriovoracaceae bacterium
GAATAATACGATCAGGCGGGTTCGGGATGTAAGAAAAGGGCCAAAGATGCAAAGGTCCAAAGGGCCAAAGTGTAGGAGCGCCTTTCAGTCGCGATTTATTTTATTTGAAAGTGTAACCTCTGTCCTGAACCTGTATTGTAGTGAGAAAGAACTGAATCCAATTTATTATCATTCTGACTACTGGATTTAAGGCTTCTGAATTCTTCTTTTCCCTCTGGTTTGCCGGATGGGTCATGAGCTTTCCTGACTTCCGGGTCGAAAAATCTTGACAGTGTCCTTATATAACTATAGTTTATGAAAAAGTATAGTCATACAGGCTAGTTGTGATTAAATGTAATTTTTGGGGTGGACTGATGCCGGTAACTGTGACCTCGCAGGTCAACAATTCCCTTTCCTCGTTCTGCAATCTTTTGCGCTGTACGTGCATACATCTTACGCATGGGGACCGGTCCTTCAAGAAATTCCGGGACAGGAAACAATACTACAATGAAGGGGGGTATCATGGAATTTTCAGAAAAATCAATCGTCGGCATCTTTCAGAACCGGGCTGAGATCTACAAGTATGAAACCTTATTGCGATACAAGGCAAACGGGGCATTCCAGGACCTGAGCTGGTTCGAGGTGCAAAAACGGGTGATAAGGCTGGGGTGCGGGCTGATTTCGCTGGGCGTGCAGCCGGGCGACATGGTCGCCATATTTTCCGAGAACCGGTGGGAGTGGCTGGTGGCAGACCTTGCCGTGATGTCTGTCGGCGCAAGTGATGCCCCAATCTATGCAACCAACTCCGGTGAAGAGGCGGCTTATATCATCAATGATTCTAAGGCGGGAATCGTGTTCGTCTCTGATCAGGATCATCTCGATAAGATCCTGAGCGTCCGCCCGAAGCTCAGCGGGGTGAAAAAGATTATCACCTTTGAAGACCTGAGCAGCGATGACGCAGATGTGCTCAGCCTTGAAATGGTGATGGCCCTGGGTGATTCGGTTGACAAAAAGGCTTTTGCCGAGCGGGCAGGGGCGATTGATCCCTCGGGACTGGCAACGCTGATCTATACGTCGGGCACCACGGGCCCGCCAAAGGGTGTGATGCTCACCCATGAAAGTATCCAGGCAAACATCCTCCAGGCCTTTGCCACGCATCCCGAGCTCTCTCACGCTGACGATTCGCTCAATATTCTGCCATGGAGTCACTCGCTCGGCAGAACCATCGCCCTGTATGTGATGATCCATGCAGGCGGGGTGGTGAGCATTGCAGAGAGCTTTGCCCACGTGGTGGAAAACCTTCAGGAGATCCGGCCTACTGTCCTGATATGCGTGCCGAGACTGTATGAGAAGATGTATGCTGGCATCTTCTCAAAGGTGGAAAAGGCGCCTCCTTTAAAGAAAAAGATGTTTTTCTGGGCGGCCGGGGTAGCTGACAAAGCCGTGGATTACCTGGTGCAAGGCAAAGACATGCCTGCCTTTCTGATGCTGCAGTATCGCGCGGCCGATTCGCTGATATTCTCAAAACTCCGTGCCGCACTCGGGCTCGACCGGCTGAAGTTTTCCATTACCGGCGGAGCCGCCTTGGCACTGCAGATCGACAGGTTTCTCAACGGCATGGGCGTGACACTCCACAGTGCCTACGGCATTACCGAGGCATCGCCGGGAGTAACCGTGAATACCTTCAATAAATTCTCGTTCGGCACCGTGGGTCAGCCTTTCCCGGATACCCGTATTCGCATTGAAAAAGATGGAGAGATCTTCATAAAAGGCCCGCAGATCATGAAGGGATATTATAATCTGCCTGATGCGACCAGTGAAAGCATTACCGATGACGGCTGGTTCAAAACAGGGGATGTGGGCTATGTTGACGATGAGGGTTTTCTCCGCCTGACCGACCGGAAAAAAGATATCATCATTACCGCGGGCGGCAAAAACATCTCCCCCCAGAATATCGAGAACTCCCTGGTATCGGACCAGTATATCGAACAGGCCGTGGTGATCGGGGACGGCAGAAAATACTTAAGCGCGCTTATTGTGCCTGCCTTTGGCGATCTGATGGAATATGCCTCCCAGCAGGGGATAAGCGTTAAAGACAATGAAGAGCTGATAAGCCGCCCGGAGATCATGGCATTTTACGATAAAAAGATCCAATACCTCATGAAGGATTACGCAGCCGTGGAACAGCTCAGGAGGTTCTCTCTGCTGCCCCGCGAGCTGAGTATCGACGAAGAAGAGCTTACGCCAACCCTGAAGATAAAGCGCAAGGTGATCAACGAGAACCATGCCGCCGTGATTGCAGCGATGTACCCGGGAGACTGAAACGCAAAGAAGAATACGATCAGATGAGTTCGTGATCTGAGGCACAAAGGCACAAAGGCACAAAGGTCCGGAGTGTAGGATTGCCTTTCAGGCGTAAGCTCTTTATTTGCGAGCAGTAGGGTTCGAGATTTTTCTATGAAAATAGAATCCATGAGACAGGCTGTTAGGCTGAAGATGCCCTGAAAGAAATGCCCTTGGGGTACTGTGAGACTGTTAGTAAAAGAAGACGAGACAAGGGAGTCTTCAGGCCAGGTGCAGAGAAGTATGTCAGGAGAATGATTGTCCCGACATACGGATCAAAAAACCTTGACAGATGCCTTATTAAAATATACTTTATGAGAAAGTATCGTTTTAGTAACTAGTTGTGATTAAATTATAATTTTGAGAGTGTACGTATGCGGGTGAACGTGGCCTCTATTGTGATCAACAACACATTTCCTGGTTTTGCGGTCAATGATCTGCCAGTGCGCGCATCTGCTGCATGCTTTTATAGATAATCAGGGCGCCTCAAGCAGTGTTGAGCGGTTTTACGGGGAACGTGGCTTTGATGAGGCCGTGTTTGGGATACTGTTATGCTGGTGACGGAATGTGATTGATTGGTGGGGCATCAGCGGCCCATTTGGAGGGGTATCATGATTGATGAGAAGTATAAAGACGCACCTGCAATTATAGCAGAGGCAGTGCATGTCATCCACGAGACAGGGCTTAAGATTGTCGGGCTGAAAGACCGTTATGCAAAACTGGTCATGCCCCTGGAACCCAACCTCAACCATGTGAACATTATGTACGCGGGTTCGCTTTTTATCCTGGCCGAGTGTTCAGGGGGGATTCTCTACTATGTCTCGTTTGACATCAACCGGTATTATCCCATTATCAAAGAGATATCAGTGAGGTACAGGCGCCCTGCAACAACGGACGTGACCCTCGAGGTCCAGCTGAGCGAGGAAGAGGCAAGGGCAATCGTAGAAGAGACAGAGAAAGTGGGCAAAAAGGACTGGATCATGGACCTGGAGCTCAAGGATGCCGATGGACAGGTATGCTGTATTGTTCATGGCACCTGGCAGCTCAGGAAATATCCGGATCAGAATCAATAAATAAATATAAAGGAGTGGCAATATGGCAAATCAGATTCTAGACGAGAGAGACCAACAGTTTATCCTCTATGAGATGCTCGAGGCCGATAAACTCTGTGAGTATGAAAAGTATGCTGACTTTTCCAAGGACATGTTCGACATGATCCTGACCGAGGCGCAGAAGTTTGCGACCGAGGAGATCCTGCCGACCCTGGCAGAAAGTGACAAGCAGGGGTGCCGACTGGAAGACGGGCAGGTATACGTGCCGGAATGCTTCCATAAACCATACAAGCTCTTCTGCGAAGGGGGCTGGATCGGCATGTGTGTTCCCCCGGAAGAAGGCGGCCAGGGACTGCCCCAGACCGTTGCGACAGCGGCAGTCGACTGGTTTTACCACAATTTTGCCTTTGTGGCATATCCCTTTGCTACCGAGGGCGCAGCACATCTCATCCTGACCTATGGTACCGAGGAGCAGAAGAGAACATACATGGACAAGATGCTGCAGGGTGTGTGGGGCGGCACCATGGCACTGACCGAACCCAATGCAGGATCCGACCTCGGGAATATGACCACCAAGGCCATACGCCAGCCCGACGGCACCTTCAAGATTCAGGGAACCAAGATATTTATAACCGGCGGCGACCATGACCTGGCGGAGAACGTCATCCATCCTGTTCTTGCCAGGATCGAGGGCGACCCTGCAGGTACAAAGGGTATCTCCATCTTTATCGTGCCCAAATACCTCGCCAATGGAGACGGCTCTCTTGGCAAACGCAACGACTATGAGATCGCCAACATCGAGGAGAAGATGGGGATTCACGGCAGCGCAACCTGCCTGATCAACTTCGGCGACAATAACGAGTGCTATGCCGAACTGCTCGGTGAAGAACGCCAGGGTATGAAGGTCATGTTCCAGATGATGAACG
>CAYRCP010000195.1:0-4280 GCA_964422755.1 uncultured Bacteriovoracaceae bacterium
AGAAATGTATCGTGTGCGGCGGATGCACCTTTGTCTGTCCCACGTGCACCTGTTTCAATGTTATCGACCGCCCTGCAGGCAACTCTTCTGGAGAGCGTCTGCGGACCTGGGATGCATGCCTGTATGCAGGATTTACCAAAGAGGCCTCAGGGCACAACCCGAGATCGACCCAGGGCTTAAGGCTCAAGAGGAGACACGAGCATAAGCTCCTCTACTTTCATGACAGAGATACCCATGGCGGCCTTTGTACCTGTGTCGGGTGCGGAAGGTGTTCCGATTATTGCCCGGTGCATATCGGGACCATAGAAGTCGTAAAAGCCATTGTTGAAGATTGATCATGAGGTGGCTGACCAGTAAAAACATTCCGGAGGTAGCATATGGCAGAGATGAGAAAAAAAATACTGATCATCGATGATGACAGGGACTATGGTGATGCACTGAGAATAGTCCTTGAAAATGATGGCTATGAGGTGAAGCATGCACTCAATATTAAAGATGGTCGCCGCTTTATTGATGAAGACTTGCCGGATCTGATCATTTTGGATGTCATGATGGAGAAACATACAGATGGTTTCGATCTCTGTTCCAATCTCAAGAATGATCAGGCCTGCATGCTCATACCGATATTGATGGTGACTGCGGTCACAGAAAAGACCGGGTTCAAGTTCTCCCCGGAGACTGACGGAGAATACCTGCAGGCAGATGATTATGTGTCCAAGCCGGTACCGGTTGCCGAGTTGCTTTCACGGGTAAACAAATTGATCAATTCACACAAGACCTGCTGATAAAAAAATACGGGTATAGGCT
Source organism: uncultured Bacteriovoracaceae bacterium (assembly GCA_964422755.1). Lineage (GTDB taxonomy): Bacteria > Desulfobacterota > Desulfomonilia > UBA1062 > UBA1062 > DSAD01. Next base: position 808 of record CAYRCP010000195.1, read on the forward strand.
CACCAAGCCTATACCCGTATCTCGCCTTCTTTTTGCCTCAAACCCATTGATTGGGTCTTTGCACAATGCTATAATCTTTGTAACTACGCAGGTAGGTAGACTGAAGACTGTCAGGGAAAGCTGGAATATAGCACGTTTTGAAGGCATGTTTGATGCGAAGATTTGCTGTTTTTTCGACAAAGTGCGAAAAATTGTACTTTTCGGGCTCGTTTCAGCCTTCAGCCTAAACAGCTTCAGCCTGACTACGTAAGTAGTGACTAATCTGTTAATAGAGTTCAAAGGAGTAAAGAACACTCTTTGCGATGAAATTACAGAGCCGCCTTGTTATAGGTTTTCTGATTGCAACGTGTCTTACTGGAGCGGTTGCTACTGTTGTAGGAATAACAACCATAAACAAGAACACCATCGACGAGGTCCAGCGAAAGGTCCAACAGGACATCAACACCGCTGAACTCGTGTATCGCCACACCCTTGAACGGCTGCAATACCAGCTCCAGTTCATCTCCCTGAGAACCCCGATCCAGGAGGCCATCCTTTACAAGGATCTCACGCCGTTGGAGGACTTGAAAGGGCTCATCCGTACCGGGACCTATCTCAGGGAAGACCATATGGCCCTGGACATGCTCACCCTGGTGGATAGCAATGGAAGGGTTCTCTACCGTGCAGCGAATCCCGAGGCGAAGGAAGACTTTATCCTGTGGGACTCTGTTGTTAGAAGGTGCCTGTACGAGAAAAAACCACAGTCGGCTCCTGAGATCATGCCGGTAGATGTTATCACGGCACAGAACCCCAGCTTGTCTTCCCGCGTCCTCATCCCCATTGTAAAGACGCCCCAGTCCATCGAGATAAAAGAAAAGGAGCTCTTAGACGGGATGGTGCTCAGGGCTGCCTACCCTATTTTCGACAAGCAGGGAAATCTCCTTGGTGCTCTTGTCGGCGGTATCCTGCTCAACAGAGACTATGCGATCGTTGATACGATCAAGGAGACCGTGTATCAGGACGAGTCCTATCGCGGTCGCGACATGGGCTTTGCCACCATATTCCTGGGCGGGGTAAGAATATCCACGAATGTGATGACCCTGGATGAAAGGCGTGCTGTGGGAACCATTGTCTCAAAAGAAGTGTATGACCGGGTGATCGGTGAAGGCCTGGACTGGATAGGAAGGGCCTTTGTGGTCAATGACTTTTATATCAGCTCCTATACCCCCATACGCGATATCGATGAGAATATTATCGGGATGCTCTACACCGGTATCCTGGAGGCGAAATACCGTGACATGAAACTGCAGACCACCTGGCTGTTCTTAGGCATCACCACGCTGGGTATGGTTGTCGCATTCTTCATCTCCTTCAGCCTGGGACAGAGTATCATACGGCGCATCCGTATACTCAAGCAGGGAACCGAGGCCATATCCTCGGGAAACCTCGAATACCAGCTCCCTCCCGGCAGTTCCTCCGGATTTGACATACTCGATGAGGCCTTCAACAACATGGCGAAATCGCTGAAGGATCGTGACGACAGACTGCAGCAGGCATTCCAGCGTATCACGAGAACCGAACGCCTTGCCTCCCTCGGACAGATGGCAGCAGGTGTGGCGCACGAGATCAACAACCCTTTAGGGGGCATCCTGCTCTATTCCAACCTCGTGCTCGAGGAAATGAATGATGACAACGCTTCCCGCGAAAATATGGAAAAAATCATATACCAGACCGACCGGTGTAAAAAGATCGTACAGAACCTGCTTGATTTTGCCCGGACACCGTCCGGTGATATGTTACAACTGTCAATAAATCATGTTATCATGACCTCCTTGAACCTGTTGAAGGATCAATCCATTTTTCTTGGCATAAAAGTCGAGACAGAACTTGCCGAGAATCTCCCCGAAATCAGGGGAGATGTATCCCGGCTGGAAGAGGTGTTCCTGAATCTGTTTATCAATGCAGCCGATGCCATGGAGGGCGATGGTGTTCTCAGGATCTCTACACGGCTGTCCAGCACGAATTCCATCAAGATTTACATCTCTGATAACGGCAAAGGCATTGACAGAGCATACCTTCCCCATATCTTCGAGCCGTTTTTCACGACAAAAGACCCCGGTCAGGGGACAGGGCTCGGGCTTTCCATCACCTATGGGATCATACAAAAGCACAACGGACTGATAGATGTAGAGAGCAAACCTGGTGACGGAACCACTTTTATCATAACCCTGCCGCCGCATCTCGGGTCAGAAGATTTACCCGGCAGCAGCAAATCAAAAGAAACCGAGGGAGTAAGTATTGGCTAAATCAAAGACCGTGAGAACGTTGATCATCGATGATGAAGAGTCTATCCGGGATGCATGCCATCAGATTCTTACCCGTTTGGGACACAATGTAGCAAGTACCGGCGATGCGGTTGCCGGGTATGACATGGCTCTTACCGACACCTTCGACCTGATCCTTCTCGATCTGCGCATGCCCGGGATGGATGGCCTCGACATTCTGAAAAAAGTCAAGAAAGACCATAACATCTCCGGAAAAATCATCATCATAACCGGCTATGGAACTATCCAGCTCGCGGTTGAGGCAATGAGGCTCGGTGCGATAAACTTTCTCACCAAACCCTTCAGCGCTACCGAGCTGAAAAAGGCGGTAAAAGACTCTCTGGGCAAGAGCGAGGACACAGGTTGCCAGAATACCCTGTCCATGCTTATCGGTAACAGTGACTACATGGAGGAACTCAAGGAAACCATACGAAGGGTCGCCAAAACCGACTCCACGGTTCTCATTACCGGGGAAAGCGGTACCGGCAAAGAACTTGTGGCCCGCACTATCCACAATCTTTCCAAACGCTCGGACAAGCCATTTGTACCGGTAGACTGTTCCTCCCTTGTGCACAACCTTATGGAGAGTGAATTGTTCGGTCATAGCAAGGGAGCATTCAGCGGAGCAACACAAAATCGCCAGGGCCGCTTCCAGACTGCAGATTCCGGGACACTTTTTCTCGACGAGATCTCGAACATCAAACTGGATATCCAGGCGAAACTCCTGCGTGTTATCCAGGAACAGGAGGTACCCCGGGTGGGAAGCTCTGTCGCCGAAAAGGTAGATGTCCGGCTCATTACCGCCACGAACCGGGATCTCAGGAACGAAGTCAATTCAGGCAGTTTCAGAGAAGACCTGTTCTACCGCATCTCCGTGGTCCCGATCCACATCAGCCCGTTGCGTGAACACCGCTCAGACATCCTGACCCTTGCACAGCATTACCTCGAGATATTCAGGACCAAACACAGCAGTACCCCGCAGCGTCTGTCTCCCGAGGCCATGAAATCCCTGAATTCATACAACTGGCCGGGCAACATCCGTGAATTGAAGAACACCATTGAAAGGCTGTGCGTTCTGTGTGAGAACGAAGAGGTAACCTTATCCGATATCCTGTATTACGGTCAGGATACCAAGGCAAAGGCACCGGTTATCGACCCGTTCTCCGGCAA
>CAYRCP010000196.1:0-4250 GCA_964422755.1 uncultured Bacteriovoracaceae bacterium
CTCTTGCTGCAGAAAAGAAAACGATAACCGCGATATCACCCCTGCATCATCTTGTTCATCTTTACGATCTGGCAGATGCTTTCTATCCTCGTACGCAGCGCCTCCGGGGAATAATCCCGGTCATCCCAGAAATCCGATTCCATGTAGAAGTGCGGAACACCGGTCTGCTTTTCCACGGCCTGTGACATAATCTTCTGGTGAGCTCCGAGCCAGCGGTCAAAATCGTAAAACCCCATGACCATACCCTCCGGTTTATAGGTCTCCACCCGCTCACAGGTAACGTCAATCTCATAGCCGAGGTTGGCTCCGATGGGTTTTCGCAGCCAGGTCTGCGCTGATGCCATAAAGGGATCGTCGTATGTGGGAGGTACCAGTTGGGCCTTAGTCGGGGTCATCAACAGACTGAACGAGAGTGCGACACCATTGTCCCTGAACATCCTGCTGATCCAGGGAACGGGAGTAGAAACAAAGTAGCAGCCTAGTTTAGGAGATCCCTTGGGGACGATTCCCACCCCCGCGTCCACCCGTTCTTTGACCTCCTGTATCGTTGTCTCTAACGCATCCTTGACATGGTGAAAACCGGTATTGAACGGCATGGACAGGGGATACCCGAAACATGCCAATGCAGCGCCGTCCATGGGTTGGGGGTCCGCTGCACACACCAGTCCGATAAGTTCAGAGAGTTTCTTTGCGTAATCCCCAAAAACACCGACTGCTTCGGAAATACTCTCAGGAGTGACCGTTATTCCTATCTTTTCCTGCACAGATTCAAATCCGTTTCTCATCTGTTTGGCCAGGTATTTCACCCTCCGGTCGTTTTCTGAATCGTTTTCACCGAAATGGGTATCGTGCGGCAGACGGGAGATGATAAAATCCCAGTCCTGTGCGCACATGAGCTGCATAAATTCATCGGTCTTGGGCCCCTCATCACAGATGTAGCCCCAGGTCCAGATCACGTCAGGAGAGGGAATGACATCCAATATCCTGGCTCCTATCCTGGTTTTATTCAGCGCACAGTGACGGCACCCATAGGTCATGCCGCCTGCTTCCGCCGTCTCCAGATACCTGTCCGCCTTGTGAAAAAATCCATTCAGGGTGGTTGCAAGAAAGATGTCCGGAAAACTTACAAACACCTTGTCACCACCACTGGCCTTGATGGCGAGGTAATTGGAGGTGATAGCCGGGAGTATACCATAGACAATCTTCATGCCATTTGCCTTGTACTGTTTTGCCCTGGTAAGGTCGATAGCTTCGCGCAGGAAAGCGCCGATAAGTTTTCTGATCCCGGTTAATTCGATATCGAAATGAGCAGGGATCCACTCGACAACAGCATGGCGCACATCCTCCTCGGACAGACCGAGTTTCCGGGAGGCCTCTATCCAATCAGGCAGTGTTCTTGTCAGTTCCGGCTCTTCAAACCCCGCCAGTGAAAGAAGTTCAGCATAGATATCCTGTTTCATGGCCCATCACCCCTTCTGTTCCCTGATTGCTTCGATAAAGCTCTCCACACGAGTGGTAAGCGGTGCCATATGCTCCCGGGAATACTCATACGAAGACTCTAGCTTTAAAAACGGAACATTCATCTTAGAGAGCCACTTGGAAATACACGCAGCCTCCATGTCGTAGATCTCATCGAACGAGAGCTGGTACCAGACTACGCCGTCTATGAGTCGCTTATGAATAATCGTCTCCAAATGATCGAACCGCTGTTGCCAGGCCGGCTGGAAAACACTCGGTGGTACCCGGTTCAAAAAGAGCCTTTCCGCAATATTTCTGAGTGGGTCGCCGGTTGTATCCACCGCTGAGCCGATATCGCGCATTCCCTCATCGAGCATCTCTGCGGCAATGATACCCCCGGATTCCTCAATCAGTCTGGGAACGACATAGTCTCCCACGGCCACGATATGACCGGCGAGTAAGATCCTAGGGCTGTGGTTCGAAAAGGCACCCTCATCCAGAGAGAGCTTCTCATGTATCTTTGTTAACTGGGAAACAGAGAACATCGGATCACAATAGAACGAATAGTGATTCATCCGGATAAAATCATACCCGCCCAGCGGCGGATTGTCCATGTCCCTGAACTCTTCAATCTCGCCTAATAGGGTATGGATCGTATTCGAGTATTCGATCTGGGCAAAAATCTTTTCATCAGTGATTTTTTCTCCGGTGAGTTCCTCGAGTCTCGTCCTCATCAGATCCAATGCCTCCAGGTAGTATTCAAAGGCAAAATCCTTTTCCCAGTCCGGTGGTACGCCGACCTTGAAGACAGGCAGACCGAGATATTCCATCAATTCCGTGATCCTGGCTATATGGCAGTCTTTCTGTTGGGCGATGATCAGGTCGGCGATCGGTGTGACCGGATCAATCCCCAGAAGATAGTACCCTGCAAGGGACTTGGCGAACGGATTGAGAAAACGCAGCATGTACTGCAGTGCAGCATCGGTGGGTTCAGGCTCTCCTCCACGGCACATGAGATAAGGCTCAGCTCCTGCGGCATACACCAGTTCCTGGGGAATAAAACTCCCGACACATTCAACTATTTTCTTCCCTTCAGCCTTGCGTGCTTTCAATTCGGGCGGCCTGCTGAAGGCCTTGTCTGCGAATTCCTTTAATAATGCCTGCATAATCATTTCCTCCTTGTGTGATTCGTTACTTGGTTGGTTCACGAGGATTTGTTCATCTTCACAATCTGGCAAATGCTCTCAATACGGGTTCTGAGAGCCTCCTGGGAGTAGTCCCTGTCCTCCCAGAAATCAGATTCCATATAGAAATGCGGCACATGGGTTTTTTCCTCGACCGCCATGGAAAGCACCTTCTGGTGAACACCCAGCCAGCGGTCGAAATCATATGACCCCATGAGCATACCATCTGGTTTATAGGCATTGACCTTTTCACATGTTGCTTCGATCTCATATCCCATATTCGACGACTGCGGCCTTTTGAGCCAGGTCTCCGCTGCCGCCATATAGGGATCATCGTATCTCGAAGGTTCGAGTAATTTCTTGGTTGGTGTCATATTGAGGCTGAAGGTCAGACCTACCCCGTTAGCCTGGAACATCTTACTGATCCATGGCACCGGTGCTGATACAAAATAGCACCCCAGAGCCGGCGCACCTTTTGGAACGATCCCCTTTCCCTGTGCGATCCGCTGCTTGACTTCTTCAATGGTTGTCTCAAGGGCATCGAGCACATGCTCGAAACCTGTGTTAAAGGGCATTGCCATAGGATAACCGAAGATGGAGAGCTCTGTACCGCCTAGAGGTTGCGGATCTGCCGAGCAGACCAGGGAGATGAGCTCTGCAAGTTTTGCACTATAGCTGCGAAATAATCCTACCGCACTCGTAATACTCTCCGGGGTTACTTCAATGCCGATTTTTTTCTGGACCGATTCGTACCCATGCTCCATCTGTCTGGCAAGGTATTTAATCCTGCGTTCATTTTCGAAATCCCTCTCCCCGAAGAGGGTATCATGCGGCAGGCGTGTAATGAGAACGTCCCAATCAGAAGCGCACATGCAATTGATAAACTCATCGGTCTTGGGCCCCTCATCACAGACATATCCCCACGTCCATATAACGTCCGGAGATGGGATTACATTGAGCATCCTGGCTGAAATCCTGGTCTTGTTGAGGGCACAGTGGCGGCAACCATAGGTCATACCGTGTGCCTCGGCGGTCTCCAGATACGAGTTGACCTTATGAAAAAATCCGTTCAGCACCGTAACCAGAAAGATATCGGGAAAACTGACATACACCCTGTCGCCGCCACTAGCCTTGATGGCCATGTAATTTGAAGTGATAGCAGGCAGGATACCATAGAGAATCTTTACCCCGTCGGCTTTATATTCCTTTGCTTTGGTAAGGTCGATAGCCTCGCGTATGAATGCCCCGATCAACTTTCTGATCCCCTTGAGCTCGGTGTCGAAATAGTTCGGGATCCATTCTCTCGTGGCAAATCGCACATCATCTTCACCAAGTCCCAGCCTCCCGGACGCCTCGATCCAATGCGGAAGCATATCCTGCAACTCCCGGCCCTCAAATCCAGCCAAATCGAGAAACTCTGCATAACTATCGCTGATCATTACCGGTTCCCTCCTTTCATCTGATGATACTCTACGCACCTCCTGATCCAGGTGTCACAGACATGCCCACATATCTGCACCTCTCTTCTCAGATTTCCAGGAGCCCTTCCGGTAAAATGGAAAAATCACAAGACAGTGCACTAAAAAAGCGCACCCTGAACGTATCTAA
>CAYRCP010000197.1:0-4245 GCA_964422755.1 uncultured Bacteriovoracaceae bacterium
TGCTGGGCAGTTCATTGTGTATCGATATGTTCTGGAGCTATAGTAAGACAATGTCTATTGTTTCACCTGAGCAGCGTCATCTGCATCGCCCAGGCGTCGAATCCTGTTGAGATCCCGGGTAATCTCGGATTTCAAGATACTATCCATCTTTGCAGGTTTATTAATGTAACGATAGTAGTCAGACCCGATGTATGTCCCCTCCATTTCCTGCATGAAGTTTCTTGCAGCGATATCCGAGATGCTCAAGAGTGAGAGTTCTTTGATGATGTCTGATGAATCATGAGCAAGTTCCCTAAGCGGCCAGAACATTGGCCAGTGATGACGTTCTATGGCCAAGCTCAGTCTTTCCGGCATTTGCCATTTTCTTGCCAGGTGTCCTCCTAAAGCGGCATGGTCGATGCCGTAGAGCTCGAACTCCTGTCGCAGCCGTTGCCTGGGGTCTAGGGAGAACCCGTTATCGGGTTGAGGGAGTGACTGCTCCATAATAATCTTTGCAATATCGTGGAGCATGCCCAGGGTAACCATGGTTCCTCCGGGTACACCGATTCGCGATGTGCTTGCAAGATAAGCTGCAATGGTTGAGGTGAGATTTGAATGGATCCACTCGGCCTTGGATGGTCTCAGGCCGATCTTCGAGGTCCTTTCTTCCATGACGATACGATAAATCTCATTATAACCGAGTATGACGATTGCATTAAAGATATTATCAACCTTTTGTAACAGTCCATAAAAAGGTGAATTTACCCGTCTCAGGATAAATGAGGTGAGTCCCTGGTCAGTGATAATGAGCTTGCTGATGTCTTTGGGATTGATATCAGGGTCATTTAATTTCGATGAAAGCTGGGTTATCAGGGGGGATATGGTCTCAATGTTATTGATGATATCTTCGATTTCTCCTGAGAGTTCTTCGGACTTTTCTCTGCTCGGCTTCCAGTCGAGATCATATACCTTCGTGAAGGACTCAACTTCAGCGTCTGAAGAAATACTTACATAGCGCGCAGGCGATTTCTTCAGCGGCGGGTTAGCCGTTTTCGAAGCGAGCTTTATGATCAGGACAAGTAGCGCAATACAGACAACGGAGTATATGATAAATAATAGTATGCTCGTTCCTTCCATCATTGAGTCTTATCGGGATTATACTTTGCTCCCTTTAATTTTATTACATCTGAACAACATCTTTAAGGGGCTGTATCACCGAACACGATTGCTTGTTTCTAACTACTTGTTATTATGACGGAGAATTTGGGATTTTTTGCTTAAATATGCATGAAATACAGACAGATGGAGATATGGGTGTCCTGATCGGGTTAAAGAAAGTGCAGGGTGTTTCCGAGGGGAATCATTGTGGAAGGTAAACTGCGTCCAAAACAAACCAGAGAGAAGGTATTGGATATCCTGTCGATGACAACGGATATCCTTGCCCTCCCGCATATGGTGGATGAAATACTGGAAATAACGTCAGGAAAGAATTCCTCGGCTGCTGATCTGACCGCCATCATCGAGACCGACCCGGCATTAACAACAAGGATACTCTCCATTGCCAACTCGCCATATTATGGGTTTGTGAAAAAGATCTCCACAATCTCTCATGCTGTTGTGGTCCTGGGCTTTCAGGAGATACAGAACATTGCCCTGGGCATGTCTGTTGTTCAACTCTTTGATCGGCGAGGATCGGAATTTACGGAGAAGTTGTGGCGACATAGTTTTGCCGTGGGTGTGGGCACCAGAATGATGGCAAAATATTTCAATCTCAATCAGGATGGAAAGTATTTTGTGGGAGGCCTTCTCCATGATGTGGGGAAGATTTTCCTGTCACAGTATCTCACTGAAGTATTCAGGGAGATGATTTCAGCCATGGAAAAAGAGGAGAACAAGAGGACGTACCATGTGCTCGAAGAGGAATTCTTTGGCATTTCTCATGCAGAGGTGGGTGGGAGATTAATGGATTCCTGGATGTTCCCTCAGGATATCTCTGATGCTGTGCGGTTTCATCATGAACCTTCCCGCATCGGAGTTGATTCGTTATTTGCCGCATGCATACATATTGCCGATGTGTTGTGCACGGTAAAGGGAATTACCCCTTTACGAGAGCACTATTTCCTCACAGTCGAAAGAAAAATACTTCCATCAATATACAGCATAAGAGAAGACTTCTCTACTGGTGACATGATAAAACTCCTTGAGCAGCTGGATTACGAGATCGACAAGCAAAGCAGCTTTGTTTCAGCTTTCAAACGTTAAGATCGTCTCACCATAACCTATGATTTTTGTACCAGTCTTTTCAGGAGAGAATATCCTTCTTCTATAAATAAGCCGCTGCTCCTGGCATCTTTTTCCGTAAACCTCCAGGTGTTGTTTCTGGTATCGGTGCTGTCATAGATGACAAAAGGAACAGGATCGGATGTGTGGGTTCTTTTTGCTACCGGCGTGGGATGATCGGGCAGGAACAGGACCCTGAACGGAACATCCTGCCCCTCGATATTTGTGAGGATATGGCCGACCACCATTTCATCGAAGTTTTCGATTGCCTTTATTTTTTCGTGTAACAGGCCTGCATGACCTGCCTCATCAGGTGCTTCTACGTGCACGTATACGATATCGAGGCGGCGCAGTGCCTCAAGGGCAGCTTGAGCTTTTCCAATATAATTCGTGTCTATCCATCCTGTCGCGCCCGGTACATTGATGATCTCCATGCCTCGAAGCGTCCCAAGCCCTTTCAAAAGGTCGACTGCTGAGATCATAGCCCCTGAGATGCCGTATTCAGCCTGCAGGGTGGGGATGTTGCGAAGTTTTCCTTCACCCCAGGGCCATATTGCCGTTGCCTCCCGTTTGCCCTGTTTTCTCCTGGCGAGGTTGATGGGGTGATCCTCGAGGACCTTCATCGACGCTTTGATGAGTTTTGTTAGGAGTTCGTCATTGGGGAAAAACTCATCGATGTACTCTCCGATGATATCGTGAGGAGGGGTTGTTTTCAATCCACTGTTCTCGAAATCGCGAATAACCATGAGATGCCTGTATTCAATTCCGGCATGAACGTTTATCCCATCGTAGTCATCAACAAGAGTTTTCAAGGCACCAATAAGCTCACCGGCCTCCTGGGTGGAAATGTGATCGGCGCAGTAATCTTCCATAATAAGGCCTTTTTCTCTGTGTGTCAGGGTTACGAAATTTATTCTGAAAGCGGTATCATTATCGTGTAGATCAACCCCCATGCTGACTGCCTCGATTGGAGCCCTTCCTGAATAGTACCGAGCCGGATCAAGTCCGAGAACGCTCATATTGGCAACATCACTACCTGGCGGGAATCCGGATTTTACCGTCTGGACCATACCGAGCTCTCCCCTTGCTGCAAGTTTGTCCATGTATGGAGTATTAGCGACGTCGAGAGGGGTTTTCCCTCCAAGATCTTCTATGGGCTCATCAGCCATTCCGTCTCCGAGCAGAATTAGGGTCTTCAAGTTATATCCTCCACTTAAAAGTTGCTGGTAGTGCTTTTGTTCATTGTTTTGTCATACAGGTCCATGTGCCTGTTCATGCGGTTCATGATCTCTTGTTTTTCAGGTCTTTGTCCTCGACCCTGAGAACCACGGATGAGCCGCCAACCTCCTGCATGGATTCGATTTCCCGTATAGCACTTCTGATATTCGATTCTCTTGCCTCATGGGTCAGCAGGACAATCGGGACAAATCCCTGTTCCAGTGCAGCTTTTTGTATGACCGAGACAATGCTGATATCCCGATCACCAAGGATACCGGTAATCTTTGCAAGCACCCCGGGTTTATCAATTACATTTATTCTGAGATAGTAGTTTGTGGTGATCTCATTTATGTCCATATATCTCTTTGGTTTTGATACATCCTTCCTGTAGCCCAGGTGAGGGATTCTGCCGGCAATGCCTGCCCTGATATTCCTCCCGATGTCGGCAATATCACTTACCACGGCAGATGCAGTGGGCAGCATACCCGCTCCTCTGCCGTAAAAGAGTGTGGAATCGACGATGTCGCCTCTTACATAAAAGGCATTGAAGACTCCATCGACCTTGGAAAGCAGGTAATTAAGCGGCAGCAGCGTGGGATGAACCCTTGCTTCAACCTGATCACCCCGGTCGATGGTCAGCGCCAGCAGTTTTACCTTATATCCCAGTTCGCGGGCATAGGTTACATCGAGTATATCGATACTTGAAATGCCTTCTACATAAATTTTATCCATATCCGGAGGAACACCATAGGCGAGAGATGTGACGAG
>CAYRCP010000198.1:0-4241 GCA_964422755.1 uncultured Bacteriovoracaceae bacterium
AACATGCTCATTGAGGATTTCGTTGATGAACTGCTTGAAAACCCCGATGCATCCGACGAGGTCCAGGCAATCGGAACCCGTTTCCAGCAATACACCATACGGGCCCGCAGGGTTATGCAGCAAAAGTACAAGGTACTGAAAAACATCATAAACACGAGGCAACAATCCAAGATCCTGTGCATCCCGGGAAATTATGACATGGACCTCAGGTTCACCTCCCTGCATGACAATGATCTGCACCTCCAGTGGTATCAGAAAGACGCAATGAAGATTGGCGGATACGGCGGGGCAGCGGTGTGGACAGCCGGCATCCCGGAAAAATATATCGTCAAATATCAAGCAGGAATGGGAGCAGATGAGACACAAAACGAGATGCACCGTTTCTTCCGGGCGGTCAAGCCGGATATCATTGTAGCGCACCAGCCTGCCTACGGCATACACGACAACGCTTCTTACAGAGGTCCGGTGGGTTCTCCGTCGCTGAGAAGTTACTGCGACGACAACCGGGTTCTTTTATGCCTGACCGGCCATGCCCACGAGGCATGGGGGGTGCACTATTCCAATGACACCCTCTATCTCAACCCGTCAAACTTCGGCAAAGTGACCACAGCCAGCGGTGAAATCGCCGAGGGGGGGTTCTTTTACCAGATCGAACTCAAAGACAAGTCCGTGGAAAAGATCATTTTCAGAAAAATCTGCAATGAGCATGTCTTTGATGTCGCAGACTATTATGTGACTGACGGGAAACTGGTGGAGGACATCATTGACAAGAGCCGGTACACATCATTGAAAAACAGGAAGAACCACGATGCACAAGCCATCAACTATTCCCAGATCCCCGAGATCGAGCTGTACAACGATATCAAGAAATTTTTCAGGACATTCCAGACCCCGGAGGCAGAAGACCGGATCGACATACTCGAAGAGGTAGCGCAGCTCTTCAAGAACAAGATCAAAGGAAACATAGCCATGGATGTGATGGGCTCGGTGAATATGGGCATCTCCGAGAAAACCTCTGATATCGATTTTGTCATCTATGTCAGATGCGACTCGAAATGTATTGACGGATTTGGCAAGTGCGCCTATTTCAAACGAGCGGAAAACATGCTTCGGGAAGTCCTGGGCAGCAGATATGAGTTTGACATCCTGGATTGTGTCGATCTCAACCGGGTCGAGAAGAGCATCAGGGAAAAAAATTACGAGTGTGAAGCCACCCAGCGTTTCGTTGCCTACCGTTCCCTGTGCCGATCCATCAACTACAGATTCATCGCACCGGTGGAAGACCTGCTCAACGAGAATATGCACTTCAGGAAGGAACTCGAGGGAAGTGTGCAGTCATACCTTAAGATATTCAGCACCACGACAACTCACATGCTCTCCTTTAAAAAATACGAGTCGCGCCTGAGCGCCCTCGGCGTAAAACTGCCCGAGTCTATCAGAAGAAAGATCACCCAGTACCTGAATGAGGAAAACGGTAAAACCCAGTAGGATTGTCTGCTCGTAATAGACAAAGGCTCCTTGTCTCAAAGGGTTGGCTCCAACCGACACATTATTTGCCAAACCGTATTGACTTTCCATTTGTAGTACTTAGTATTATACCGAATTTGAATTTATGCCTTCAATAAGCCTGCGTAAGGCATTCACTTGGATGTTTTCTTTACACCTGTTTATACACTTAAAAAAAGGAGATGCGCCGGGTAAAGGGGGTACAGAAGACGTATATCTCTACAGCAGGACGTACAGCATCACGCTAACGGCGCTTTTCGAGAGGTCTTGCCCTGACAGATCTCCAAGGGCACCGGTGCTGTGCTCCCTGAGCTGACATTGAGTTTTTTAAACAAAAGAAAAGGAGAAACCGGCATGAAAAGGATATCAGTTCTGTTCATCTCAATACTGCTGGTAGCATTGGCAGGCATCGCCAACGGGGGGTATGAAGGCAAGATGAACTTGAACACGGCAACAGCTGAAGAATTGTCTTTAGTACCTGGAATCAATGATGAAATGGCGCAGAATATCGTACAGTACAGACAAGCAAGTGGTCCCTTCACCTCATTGAACGAGCTCAAAAACATCAACGGCTTTTACGCGAGTTCCATTTCCGAGCTCAAATGTTCTCTCAAGTTAGAGGGTAACTCGAATTTTGATTTGATCGACAGCAGCAGAGACTGGTGCAATAAAAATAACCTGGAGTAAAGACAGGACAATTCAACCAGTGCCTTATCAGTAACCTGACCGTTGATACCTCGCAGCTGTTATATTATGGGACAATGCCCTGCCCAGCAGCACAAAAGGTCTTCCCTGTTCCCCACGCATGCGACACCATTTACACCAGACACTTTCCTGCATGGCAGCAGGAAGGACAGGAAAGGTTTGCGTGTCCAGCCTTTGATCGCAAAAAACCATTTCCTGTCGCGAACTACCCCGCAACCCCTCAAAAGCCAGCGGAATCTTAGACAAGCATCGGGTATTCACATCATGTGAGCAGCAAAGAACACACCAGCGATTGATATTTATTCTCCCCCCGCATTCGTTTCCGACCAAAAGAACGGCCCGATGAGGACACCGGGCCGTAGAATAATCCGTTTACCTGAAAAATGTTTCTTCCGCTGTTATCAGCCTCCAGCGGTCTCGGATATGATCCGGGCGATCTCCTTGTGGGTATCCATGGTGTAGTTTGGATTCAACCGCAAGATGTTTGGACAAAATTTCCCCTCGGTACAGTAGCCGAGACTGCACTTGGGTTCAAAGAGAAATGCAAGTTCAGGAAGGTGCTTTTTGAACGATTCGGCCTTTTTCTCCGAAGTGATTCTTCTTTCCGGCTCGCATTCGGTGCACAGGCGCAAGGGAAGCTCGAGGCTCACCGCATTGATAAGATCATAGCTTTCCAGTGTGCGCAGACGAATATTCCGCGGCATGGAATACAGCGCATCACGCGGCGGGATACCGCGTTCGATAAGTTTGCCGTAGAACATGATCTGCCGCGCGGTATGGAAAAGATACCCCTGAAGGATCTCATCCTCCTTCTTGAGATCATCGCTGATGACAAATGCCTTTTCCGCCTGAGGAAGAATCTTCCCGAGATCTTGGCCGGCTTCAATGGCAGGCCATATCTCTTTTACCATTTTATATGCGCGATCAGCTGCGGTATAGATGGATTCCACATGCTGGGAGAGTGTTCCGTGCCGTTTCTGTTCGCTCCACACCCGCCATGACAGCGTAGAAACAGTCTTGATAGTGAGCGCCTCATTGTATCTCCGGCAGAAGTTCGACAGGATTTCCTGGTTGCGGCAGGCTCGAAGGTAGAGGTCTGCGGCATCAGTATAGTCGCGGCAGGATTTAAAGCCCGCTTCGATCTCTTTCAGCTCATCCAGAGCACTTTCAGGGAGATCATTCATCACCCCGACAACTTCCGGGTCAACCGGGTTGCCGTGTTCTTCATGCTTGTCAGCGGCATAATCACGCAAGGGTTTTCTGAAGATATTGTAGTGCAGGTAGGTCTCTCTCGGCACAGCCTTTCTCATCCGGTAGATCTGGCCCATGCCGATCCCGTCGATCATTTCCTCGATGATATCGATGAACAAGGCGCACTCCTCGGGGAGATACGCCGTATTATTGCGCTTCTCCTCTTCCACCCTGGCAGCGAGGTTCACCAGAGAACTCAGCGGCAGAACATAGAACAGGTCTGCGGGGTCATTATACGGCTTGAGCTTATTCAGTGCCTGTATGGCATCGAACTTTTTGGTGTATCGCGTCTTGATCTGCTCTGCGAAGACAAATAGCTCTTGAGATATCTTGCGGTATTCAGCAAACAGCTCGCTATCGGCACTGATGGATCCCGGCGCCACGAGTTCGAGCAGCTTTGTCTCCCTTCTGCGTCCGCTTGTGACAAGCGAGCGGGAATACACAACGCCAGTCAGGGCAGAATCGATCATCTTGGTCCCGTTGATGCCCAGGGCAATGACCGGGAGCCCGTCCAGCGAATGACCTCGCCCTATTCCGGAGAGATTCTTCCGGAAGATCGTCTCCTGTATGTTTTTGCCCGAATCGTGTATCTTGAGCAGTTCGTTCTCCAGGTCGGACTGGTAATCCACCGAGCGGGCAACCGCCACCTGAATCAATGCTACAACCTCGTCCGGACCAAGAAAGCCCCTGCCCAGTTCACCAATGACGGCTTTGTTCTGCGTGGGAACACAGGGAAGAAAATCAAGCACCTTCACCTTGAGGTCCTGCGGTTCCAGATA
>CAYRCP010000199.1:0-4233 GCA_964422755.1 uncultured Bacteriovoracaceae bacterium
ACTGTTCCAGAATAGATTTTTCAATCTTGTCTCGCGTCTCCATGTTGAGGGGATGGGCAGTGTCCCTGAATGTTCCGTCCTTCCTTTTACGTGAAGGCATGGCCACAAACAAGCCTGATGTCCCACTGATTACCCTGAGATCCCGGATGACAAAACAGTCGTCAAACACAACCGATGCATATGCCTTGAGTTTGTCGTTGTCCTTGACCGGAAACACCTTAACTTCTGTTATTTCCATACCTTTCCCCCGTCAATGTTGTTGTGGGTATATACCTGTACCCGTCATGCCGCTCCAAGCGGCTCAATCCAATACACAAGTGATCACTATCTTTAAATACGCCAAAGACCGATGAACCACTCCCCGACATCAATACTCCCAATGCCCCGGCGTTAATCAACTCCGCCTTGATCAACTTAAGGTCGGGACATATACCAAATGCTGCCGTCTCGAGATCGTTTTCCAATAACTGCTCCGGCTCAATTACATTGCACCTTATGCTATCTATTGTAAATCTAACTAGATCAGGAGTCAATGGCGACTTTACTTCTGCATAAACTTGGGCTGTGGACAGTGCGAACGGAGGGATTACCAGGAGGTATTCCCTCTCTTCGAGATGTACATCCTGTATGACCTTGTCTCCGCGAGAGCCCATGAGCAAAGGACGCCTGAGAATGAAGAACGGGCAGTCAGACCCTATCTCCCCGGCCAGGAGCATGAGATCACTGGTGCTCAGGCCTGCGACAAAAAGATCATTCAATCCCAGGAGCACACTGGCCGCATCAGAGCTCCCTCCCCCGAGACCTGCCCCCACCGGAATGCACTTATTCACGCGTATGGATACTCCCGGCTGTATCCCGGTATGTTCAAAAAAAAGCACGGCAGCCTTGAAGGCCAGGTTATCCTCATGGGCGCAGTTGCACCCTGCGGCATTGAAATGAATCCCCCTGTCTGCAGGTTCCAGACTGATTTCATCAAAGAAGGAGATAGGCACCATGATGGTCCTTAGTTCATGGAATCCGTCCTTCCTCCGGTTTAATACCTTGAGATAGATGTTTATCTTTGCCGGTGCGGATATGTTCACTTGACATCAACCGCAACGTATAACGGTTTCGTGTCCCGCTCAACCAGGAGCAAAACCGTCTGGCCCTTCTTCAACCCCTCGATGGCATCCAGGTAATCATCGAGCCTGTTGACCGCTGTACCTTTCACCTCTTTGATAATGTCCATCTTCCGGATCTTGCTCCCGGCAGCGCTCCCATTCGGGTCTATATCCACCACGAGAACCCCGGTTGTGTCTTCAAGGTTGAATTGGCGCTGCATGTCCGGGGTTATTTCCTTGAGCACAAGGCCAAGCCGGTCTTGCGCCTCATGGGAATCTTCACCCTCCTGTCCAAGGCTCGTAATATGGTCCTGGCTGCGTTTCTCGAGTTTTGTCACAAGCTCCACCTTCTTCGCATCTCTCCAGACAACAATTACCACCTTTGCATCAGGTTTCAGGCTCCCGATCAACCGGGTCAGCCCCCGGGGATCATCAATACTCTCCGAATTGATCTCGAGAATGATATCACCTTTTTCCACCCCGGCCTTGTCCGCAGGATCACCGGGATAGACGGCAGAGACCATGGCACCCCTGGCTTCATCCAGGCCGACAGCGCGTGCGATCTCCGGTGAAACTTCCTGTATGGCAACACCAAGCCATCCCCGGGCAACCTCGCCCGTGTCTTTCAGTTCCGAGAGTATCTGTTTCGCCATATTGATGGGAATGGCAAACCCTATGCCCTGGCCCGAAGAAACGATCGCCGTATTTATGCCGATCACCTGCCCATCCATATTGATGAGCGGCCCGCCTGAATTGCCAGGATTGATAGCGGCATCTGTCTGAATGAAGTTGTCATAGGGACCGGCACCGATGACCCGGGCCTTGGCCGAAACGATCCCCTGGGTCAGAGTATTTCCGAAGCCGAAGGGATTGCCGATGGCAATAACCCAATCCCCGATTTCCAAGGCATTCGAATCGCCGAGCACCGCAACCGGGAAATCGTCTCTGTTTGAGTCGATCTTGATCAGGGCAATATCGGTATTGTCATCCTTGCCCATGATCGAGGCCTTATATTCCTCATTATCGGACAGGGATACAAAAATCTCCTCCGCTTCCGATATGACATGGTTGTTCGTAAGGACATATCCGTCACGGGAAATAATAAATCCGGACCCGAGACTTTTTTGTTTCAGATCCTGCTCAGGGATCTTGTCAAAAAATTTCCGGAAGAATTCATCAAACCAGTCATTCTCTCCTCCCGGTCCCTCGAAATGCTTGTACAGATCCCTGCTCATAATTTTTTTGGTGGTTCTGATGTTTACCACGGTAGGGCTTGCGGACTTGGCCAGCGTAGAAAGCGAAGGCATTACCACATGGTTGGCAGAGCTGCTTGCACCCTCTCTCCAGAATGGCAGCGCCTTGCTTTCAGAGGGCAGATTGAGGGAAGTTGCTATGAAGATCCCGATGAAGGCCGAACACACGGCAACCATCACGAGTATGCCCGTTGAAAGTATTTTCTTTCTCATTTTTCCCCTTTCTTTGCTTCGACATAGTTTATTCTCAACTCATAGAGGATGCCTTCGATCAAGTCCACCTCCCCATCGAGCAGATTGCCCCTGGTCTTTTCTTGAAGCAGGGAGAGGATATCTATATTCTGCTTCGCCAGCACCAGATCTTTGTGTACCTGGCCGGTTTCGGGGTCCTCCACCCTGCCGAGGCTTATCATTGCCGCAGAAGCGAAACTCATGACCAGCGTAGCAAAATCGATTCCGGGCAGCGACGACTCAGCGGTACAACTCTCAGGTCTGTCAGGTTGTTTCGCCGAACCTTGCTGATGCGGGGACGCCCCCTCCCTGTTTTCCTCTCTCTTGTCGCCAGCTGTGTCTCCTTTTGAGTCATCACCCATAATGCCTCCCTGGATACTTGGTATAAAACGAAAGGAATGCCTCGAATATACTTAATTAATTCATAACGCACAAAATGTAAAATGCAATATGACGAGAAACCTTACGGTTATTTTGCCTATTCAATAACCACCTATGTTCCTTTCATCGTTGAACTTTCTTTTTTTACAAAACCATCACGTTTGAATCCCGGGGAAAAAGCCTGCCGGTTATCCCCGGGGAATATTATGCACAGGGAATATATTCTCCTTGATAAAGGCTATCTTGGCATCCAGATATTTGTTTACATCGTTTTTTAATTTGGGGGCTATCAGGTGGGGTGAATCCCTGAGCTCGTCGATATTATTGCCATGCCCGAGTACGGCACCGCCTATGAGACCCTGATAGGGATCATAGGGCTGCAAACCGTTGAGCTCTGCCCATGCAAGAGTCCAGCCCCGAACAACATCGGGCACACTGTAGCCTCCCCCGCCCAGGGCAAGCACCTTCGGACAGCTTTCCCGTATCAGTGCAATGACATTCAGGTACCCGTTATTCGTCAGCCGCAGATTGGTCAGAGGGTCTTTCTTCAGGGTATCGAGCCCGATCTGCGCGACAACGCACTGCGGCTTGAATGCCCGGGCCAGAGGTGGATATACCTCTTTAAAGACCCTCAGATACGCTTCATCATCCGTGTATTCGGAAAGCGGCATATTCACCGTGTATCCCAGACCTTTTCCCTCGCCCATTTCATTTTCGAAGCCGCCCCAGGGATAGAGCGTTTCACCGCTCTGGTGAAACGACATGACGAGAACATCGTCGCTGCCGTAGAATGCATCCTGCACACCATTGCCGTGATGGGCGTCGATATCCACATAGAGAATCCTCTCATAGCCGCTGTTCAACATTCGCTTGATTGCTATCACGATATCATTGACATAGCAGAAGCCTTCGGCATTTTTGTATCCTGCATGATGAAGACCACCCACAGGGCTGAAAACAATGTCTGCTTCGTCAGTCACTATGAGATGAGCAGCATTGAGGGTTGCACCCAAAACCAGGAGGGAAAACTCATACACCCCTTTAAACACCGGATTATCCGATGTTCCGAGACCATACTCAAGCATGGTGAAATCAAAGGAACCGCCGTTGGCGTCCTTGAGGGCATCGACATAGTCCTTTGCATGGTATTCAAGCATTGCCGACTCATCGCTCGCCTCCGGCTCCACAATAGAAATCCATGGTTCATCGAAAAGCCCATACCGGTAGCAGAGCTCATATACCATGGTCGCCTTGTAGGGCTTAAACGG
>CAYRCP010000200.1:0-2495 GCA_964422755.1 uncultured Bacteriovoracaceae bacterium
ATATACACAGGCACCTGCATTTCGTCTATAGTGCGGCCGATGGTTTTGCCCACCATTGCTGCAGCTATCGGCCCCCGGGCCATACCGATGAGTTTTACATATGGCGCTCCCATTGCAAGCCCCTTGAATATGTGGTCCTCAAAGGAGAATCCCCCTGCCAGTGTCAGCGGTGGAACATATTCTCCCTTTGCGGCCAGGTGTGATGCATACTCGCACAGGAGGGAATGCAACTCCACCGGCGGCACACCCCATTCATTCATCATCCGCCACGGGCTCATTCCGGTCCCGCCGCCGGCACCGTCGACCGTGAGCAGATCGATTTTGTATTTCGAGGCAAAAGAGATGGCCCGGGCAAGATCTGCCGGCCGGTATGCACCGGTCTTGAGGAAAACATATTTGGCACCTGCAGCCCGGAGTTCTTCAACCCTTTTTGCAAAAGATTCTTCAGTAACCATGCCGACGCGTGAATGACGCTCGAATTCCTTGAACGCGCCGCGTTCAAAGGCCTTGATCACGTCTTCATCAAAGGGATCCGGCAGGACTATATATCCTCGTTGGGCAAGCATCTGTGCCCTCTTCAGATTCGGGATCTTGACCTCACCGCCGATGTCCTTGGCCCCCTGCCCCCATTTGAGCTCAACACACTCCACGCCTAATTTTTCAATGGCATATTCCTGCGCACCGAGACGCGTGTCTTCGATATTGGCCTGTACGATAATCGCGCCATAGCCGTCGCGCTGGTATCTCTGGTAAAGTTCCACCCTGCGCTTGAGGTCAACGGTATCCACCACCCGGCCGTCTTTCAGTACGGACTCAGGATCCATGCCCACGACATTTTCCCCAATGGTCAGCCCGGTACCCATGAGCGCCGATCCGATTGCCAGTCCATCCCAGTTATTCTTGGCAATGGCTGTTGAACCGATACCCGGAATGATCCAGGGGCAGCGGAATTTAATACCTCCATCATGTCCAAACACGACTTTCAGATCCACATTCGGGAATATCGCCTTGTCGCTGTCCGCCTCTATTCCGTGGGCTCCCACACATGTTCCCATAATATTGAAATGCGAATAATCAACAGGATAGCGTTTTACACCGGCAGTGGTAATAACGCCGAAAGGCTGAGGATAGATAACCTCGTGCCCCCTGTAAGCGGATTTCCCAATCTCACACATACCAATACACCCATCCACACAGGTCGCACACATGCCCGAGGATGGCACCACCGAATCTTCTGTTCTGTTTTTTGTAAGCGTGGCGGCTGAAGCATTTACATTGGATACGATCATATCATTTTACTCCTTTATCACGTCTTTTTTTATCTCACAGGCAACACAGGGGTCCATGTAGCACATCATGTCACTGAACCGGTCTTTTTCAATACACGGCGGGCTTATGTTCGCACACGCGTTACATATGGCAATTTCAGGCTGGTTATATGTGCACCGCAGCTGGCATGCAGGACAGATATACATGCAGGCGCCGCACAGCCTGCAGACATCGGATTGCACATCAAAGGGAGTGCCTATACTGCGATCCTCACCCCGGCCGCGAAAGCCTACGGCCTTGGCCGTCATCTGCTCGGCACACATCCTCACACACAAACCGCAGAGGATGCAGTCTTCATATTCCTGTTTAAACCGCTGCTGGCGAACCCCATACGTTGAGGCCAGATCCTGGATGGTCTTTGACTGGGGGCATGATGCCAGAAGCAATTCAATAACCATCTTACGCGCCTTTACCACCCGCTCGGATGCCGTCCTGACCTTGAGGCCATCCTCCACCGGATACGTACATGAGGAAACCAGTTTTGATCTTGGCTCCTCGCCTATTTCCACGATGCACAACCGGCAGGCGCCATAGGGAGAAAGCCCGTCATTGTGGCATAACGTCGGAATCGGGAAGCCGATAAACCTTGCCGCTTCCAGGATTGTTGTCCCTTCTTCGACACAGACATCAAGACCATTCATCGTTATTGTAACCATTTCATTTCACCTCTTTCATTGACGCCGTTAGTGTACTTCTATGGCCTCAAATTTACAGATACTCCTGCAGGCACCGCACTTACTGCACTTCTCCCGGTCTATTACATGGAGCTGTTTCTTCTCACCCGAGATTGCTCCCTCAGGACACACCTTTACGCATGCACCGCAGCCGGTGCACAGATCGCTGATGGTAAACGTGATGAGTCCCTTGCATACCCCTGCAGGACATCGTTTGTTCTGAATATGTTCGATGTACTCGTCCTTGAAATATTTCAATGTTGAAAGGACCGGGTTCGAAGCAGTCTGTCCGAGGCCGCACATGGCGACATCCTTCAGGATAACGGCCAGTTCTTCGAGCACCTTCAGGTGTTTCATGGTCCCCCGGCCGGCCGAAATATCATCGAGCAGTTCATACATCCGCTGCGTTCCTTTACGGCAGGAAAAGCACTTGCCGCACGACTCGTCTTTTAAGAAATTCATGAAATATTTGGCCACATCGATCATGCAGGT
>CAYRCP010000200.1:2595-4215 GCA_964422755.1 uncultured Bacteriovoracaceae bacterium
ATTGGCCCAGGTCTCCACATTATTGATCAGCGTGGGTTTTCCGTGTATCCCCTTCTGGACCGGGAACGGAGGTCTCTGGCGGGGTTCTCCCATTTTGCCTTCAATGGAACGCATCAGCGCTGTTTCTTCACCACATACAAATGCTCCGGCTCCCTTGACCATGGAGATATCAAAGCTGAAATCCGTCCCGAGTATATTCTTACCGAGAAGCCCCAGGCTGCGGGATTGTTTCAGTGCATTGTTCAGGTGTTTAATGGCGAGAGGGTATTCGCTTCGCACATATAAGACACCTGAATCGGCCCCGGTAGCATAAGCCCCGGCAAGCATGCCCTCGATGATGCTGTGCGGGTTGCCCTCGAGTATACTACGGTCCATATAGGCACCAGGGTCTCCCTCATCTGCATTACAGACAAGGTACTTCCCCTTTCCGTTTGCCGCCCCGGCAAGAAATTCCCATTTCATCCCGGTGGGAAACCCTGCTCCACCACGACCGCGCAAGCCGGATTTCTTGATATCTTCGATCACCTGTTCAGGCTTGCCGTCTGCAAGCAGATCGACAAAGGAGGAGTATCCGCCGATTCTCATGTAGTCATAAATCTCAAGCGGATCGATCTTTTCGTTCTGCTCCAGAAGCAGCCTGCGCTGATACCGGTAAAAAGGAATATCGCACTGCTTTTCAATGACCTGACCTGTTTCATCATCTACAAAAAGAAGATCATCCACAACCTCTCCAGCCAGGGTCGCGTCAATGATCCTTCTCATTGCCTGGGCATCTACCCTGGGATAAAACGTCCCTGACGGATCGATGAGCACGGATGGTTCCATCTCGCAAAAGCCGTGACAGCCGGTAATCCTCAAATGTATTTTTTCCTGCAGATTTCTTATGAGGATCTCACGCTGTACTGTCCGGATAATCTCCAATGCCCCGCTGGCCTGACCGCACGTCCCTGCCGGTATGATTATGGTGGGAATATCGGGCCTGAATGCTGCGGATACCTGTTTATGCCGTGTCGTAAATTCCTGGATCGATCTGAGCTGTTCCATTGCGCTATCCTGCCAAATGTTCTGTTGATGTAGTTGGGGTTATTTCAGACAAAGAGATACCGTTGAGATTTATCGTTCGGTTCGCACATCCCCAGCGTGAACACACAAGAAAGGAACCTCCTCCCTGAAAGACCAGCCTCACCATGGGAGAACCGCACTCGATACACCGTGCCTTTTCTACAAATCTCTGTTGACAGTTCGGACAGTACAACTTCAGCAGCGTATCCGGCGGCACCTGATGTTCTGCCTGGGTAAAAGTACTCCCGTACAGCCCTGACATCCGCACCCATCCCTTTGTACCGTTGAACGAACCATTCACTGATATGGAGGGATATTCCTCGATGCTATTGTCCACATCCATTAGATTCTGATTGCAATACGGACAGTACACCTCCACAGGAAAGACCTTTTCTTCTCCTTCTGGTATCCCTTTTTCAACCCCTGACCGGGCCTTTTCTATGATCTTTTTTACATCCTGGCGTTTCACGTTGGAAAAATAATGACCATCCACCATGACAATCGGCCCCAGAGCACAGGTCCCCAGGCAATTTACTGTCTCGAGTGTAAACTCTTTAT
>CAYRCP010000201.1:0-4200 GCA_964422755.1 uncultured Bacteriovoracaceae bacterium
ATGATATAGCGGTTGACGCTCGAGCCGATGCCGAACGCAAACATGTTTGCCTCTCCGAGATTGTTTCTGATGAGGTCGAACGATTCTTTTTCAACCGATACATAGCCGTCAGTTAAAATGATGATTGTGCGGGAACGGCCCACTGCACCCGGAAGGTCAAACGCCCTTTTCAGTGCAGGCAGGAGCTGCGTTCCCCCTCCTCCTCTCTGTCGTTCAATCACTTCGAGCGCATAGTTGATGTTCTTTTGGGTTGCAGGAAGAGACTGCTCGGCTAAAACACTCGAACCCGCGGAAAACAGGAGCACGTTGAACCTATCGATCGGCCGAAGTCCACCAATGAGATCTTCAACGAGTTTTTTAGAGATATCGAGCGGGAACCCGTGCATGGACCCGGATACATCCACGATAAAGATATACTCCCTGGGCGGAATCTGCTCTATGCATACCTGCCTCGGCGGCTGAACCATGGTAAGAAAGAAGTTTTCTTCAATCCCTTCATAGAGCAGCAGCCCGGTCTCGATCGAAGCACCTGACAGACGGTATTTACAGATGAAATCGCGGTTTCCCCCGGCACGATCCGACTCATCGAGCTCGATCGAAGCAAAGCTCTGCCCTTCGTAGCTGATCGTTGTTTTATGTGATGCACAGACAATGTCTTCAACCGGCATACCGGCAGAGAGGTTCACCTTGATATCGAATGCGTACGGCGGCAGCTCACCCTCTTTGAGATACGGGTTTTTCACCCATTTGTCTAACATCCCGGCATCGGCGTCACTTTGATTTGTGTACCGCGGACCAACCACCGTCGGGTAGACAAATTCGTATACCCCACCCTCAGGGATAATCAGTTCGGTATAGGAAAGTTCCACCTCGATTACATCTTCAGGAAGAATATTTGCCACATTCATCTGAAAAACATTGGGCCTGTGCTGCTCCAGCAGGCTTGCGCTCTTGCCGTCCTGCTTTGCCTGCTCGTATTCCTGCCTCGCCGCTTCCCGCGTCTTGATATCCGCCACGATTGTCCGCTCGCCTATCCTCATCTTCATGCCGTATACCGCCGCTCGCGTAGATGCGGGAAAGATGTAGATCGCCTCCAGCGGGGCAGTTCCCGTATTTTCATAGACCTGTCTCACGCGTACATCCGCAATCACCCCGGAGATATCCACATCCACAAGCGTGGATTTCAAAGGCAACTGATCCGCGCTGGTATCATCACTGACGACAAGAAAATACGGAGAGTGTGTCCGGTCCTGTTCATCCTGAACCGGCTGTGCCTGAACCGCGGCAGCCAGACACATCAACAAACCCGTACAGATAAAAAGTATTCTTAGTGTGCAGCATTTCATGTTCATCTCCTCCCTGATTCATTTGATTGCTACGGGCCTTAGACAAATAAGAAATGGAAAAGTTCCCGGGTTGAACAGATTCAGGACATGGGGAACAAGATCTCAGGCAGGTCGAGCAAGAAAGATCCTGATTTCAGGCAGAAGGCAGAGCGAGACTTGTGGAGCAGGATCTCAGGCAGAAGTTTTTATAGTGGGATTCAAGCATCTGCTTGAATGGTAACTTTTCTCCAACCGCCGTCTCCCGATTGGAGAATATTTTTTCATACTCAGCGTCCTCTGCGTCACTGCGGTGAATATCTTCTTTTGTTTCTTAACCTTCTGCCCAGGTTCTTGAACCACAAGTCTTGCCCTGCCTGGGATCGTGAGCCTGAAGTCATGTCCTGCCTCGCATCTTGAGCTATCGTGCTCGTCCTGCCTGAGATCTTGAGCTATCCTGACAGTAAAAACTTTGGCCCTGATATCCCGAACCCGGATCTCGCAAAAAAACTTTGTGCCTTTGTGCCTCTGTCACTCTGCACCTGAGATCTCGCCCCCACTTGAGCAAATATCCCTACTGCTCCGGCACGAGCCTGATCCTGATGAGGACAGGGGCCTTCCGGTCGGCGGGTATTGCCGGTGGCGTTTCCTTGAACCGGGCGATATCGGGTATCTTTTCAATAAAATCTCCGTACTGACCGGCCGGAACCTCGGCAAGAATGATCCTGTCCTTCCGGTCAAGTTCTTCAGAGAGTATCCTCCCGGCACTGAGTCCGATGAGTTCATGTAATTTCCCGACGATTTCAAAGGAATCACGCAAGGGCGGGCTTTCTTCTGGCGGTATTGTCGCTTGTTTTTTCGCTGCCCGTCCCGTGGCATCCATTGCCGGCTTTTCTAAAGCTTCATCCGCCTTCACGCCTGGTAAAGCCTTGCCGGCTTCACGTGCCTTATAACCGTCCAGCCCGACATCCTTTCGTCGTTCTGCCGGTCCTGCTGCTGCAGTGAGAGGGGTTTGTTTTTTGTCCCCGGCCGGACCGCTGCCCTCTGTCTCCGCTTTTTGCGGCAGCATAAGGGCAAGCTCGATTGGCTGTTGTTTTGCCGCCTGTACATACCTGATCGCCTCGTCTTCGTCAGTGGCAGGCGATAACGCGGACGGTTCAGATTCCATTTCACGGATATAGGCCCTATCGACTGCGCTCTCCACGGACCTATCCTGCACAAGAGATGCCACCTCATCCTGTGGGGAATAGATACTGTACAAGGCGAAGGTCAGAACCCCGATGATAGAAAGCGTTGCAAATTCCAGGGGAATCCTTATCTGCGCCGGAACAAAGAACATCTCTTTTATCCGTGTCCACAAAGATACTGTTTCAAGGCGCTCATGAAGGGTTTCGAGAAAATCTTCAGGGGCTTTTATATCGCCCATATCCCCAAGTTCTTTGACAAGAGATCTCATGGAAT
Source organism: uncultured Bacteriovoracaceae bacterium (assembly GCA_964422755.1). Classification (GTDB taxonomy): domain Bacteria; phylum Desulfobacterota; class Desulfomonilia; order UBA1062; family UBA1062; genus DSAD01. The sequence goes on from CAYRCP010000201.1 coordinate 2,784, forward strand.
TGAGCTCTTGGCTGCAGGCCTTGCATGTGCTCAGGTGCTCATCCACCATATCTTTTATCTGTCTATCGAGCATGCCATCGATATATGCCGACAAATTTTGTCTTACGTCCGTACAGTTCATGCTATCTCTCGTTCCTCAACAAATCCCTCAGGGTCTGGCGCGCCCGCGCAAGCCGTGATTTTACCGTTCCCATGCCAATCGAGGTGATATCCGCTATCTCATCATATGACAGTCCCTGGATATCACGGAGCACCACCACGCTTTTTTGTTCAGGAGGCAATGTATCTATTGCCCCGTAAATTCTCATGCGCCGCTGCTTGTCTTCCAGTTCATTCATGGGAGATGGGCAATCATCAGCGATCTCCATTAGCATGGTGCTCTCCCTGCCGCCCATGGGATCATGAAGAGACAGGGTCTTTTTCTTTTTTTTGTACTGTGATGACTTGAGCCTGTTCTTGCAGGTATTGACTGCAATCCGGTAGATCCAGGTGGAAAACGAGGATTCGAACCTGAACCTCTTGAGCGAGCGAAACGCCTTGATAAACGTCTCCTGGGCATTATCGCTTGCCTCTGCATAGTCTCCCAGGAACCAGTAGCACACGGTAAACACCCTGTCCTTATGCCTGATGACCAGTTGATCAAATGCTTTTTTGTCTCCGGCCAAGAATGCGTTGATCAATGCTGCATCTTTTTCAGCCGCCACTGTTTCGTCACCCATTGTGCTTAGACAATCTCCGCTCAATAAATGTTCCCCTCTTCCAGGCTGAATACTATCTTTTCCTTCAGGAACGGGCAGGTAAACCCCAGTGATACCGCTTCGAGCATCATGCCTTTCTCGTTCTTGTTTCCTTTGCCGTAGCGGGGGTCGCCCATCACCGGAAACCCGATCATGGAAAAGTGCCGCCTGATCTGGTGAAGGCGTCCGGTTTTGATCTCCACATCCACCACCGAGATTTTTTTGTCAGGATCGTACGAGGCCACTTCATAGAGCGTGAGCGCTGATTTCCCATCTATGCTCAAGTCTATGGCTCCGCTGCGATTCTTTCCTGCCAGGTCTCCGAGCACCTCGATGCGGTAGCGCTTTTCCACCTGATTGTTCTGAAAGAGCCGGGACAGCTTTGATGCAGCCTCCCTGCTGTGGGCCACAACGACCAGGCCTGATGCCTCTCTGTCGAGTCGGTGTATGAGATAGACCGGCCGCCTCGGATTGAACAGAAGTTCGGCTTGGCGGGTGAGCGAACAGTGATCGCCGTAGTTGGTGCCCTGGGTGAGCAGACCTGCCGGCTTGTACCAGATGCTGTAATGATTGCGATCGGATATACAGCGCGCATGCGGGGGGGCAAGCACCAGAAGTTTCTCGTCATAGTACAGCTCGAGCGTATCGCCCTGATGCATCTGCGCTGTTGCACGTCTGAG
>CAYRCP010000202.1:0-4162 GCA_964422755.1 uncultured Bacteriovoracaceae bacterium
GTCATGGATATCCATGAGCAGATCAAGATCCCTGATGAGGTAGCGACAAACGGAGGCTACATAACGATCGAATACCGGCCGGGCTTTTCTGCCCGCAGAATAAAGGTGGGCATTCCAAAGAGGATTACGTCAGGAGCGGTGTTGCGGATAGCCGGGATGGGCAGGAAAAATTTCAGAAAAAAAGCAGGGGATCTCTATTTGCACCTGGACATTGTTTCATCGTAGACGACAATCTGGTTTTTCCCGTGCTGTTTTCCCCAATACATGGCAGTATCGGCCATGCTGATCAACTCGTTGGGGTCAGAGGTGTTCTCCGGGAGGCTTGATAGACCGATGGTTACACTGATATCCAGTGATGACTCAACGGTGTTGCATATTCTCTGTGAAACCACGATTGCCTCTTCCAGGGATGTCTCCGGGAACATGATGACAAACTCCTCTCCCCCGTAGCGGGCAAGAATATCACAGTTTCTCGTATTATGTCTGAAGACATGGGAAAGCCTCATGAGCAGTTCATTGCCCTCTTCATGTCCTTTGGTATCGTTATATCCTTTGAAATCATCAATGTCGATCATGGCCAGAGACATGGTTCTGTTATACCGCATGTGTCTGGTGACTTCGCTGCTCAGCAGGAATATAAGGTGGCGGAAGTTAAAGAGCCCGGTAAGTTCATCTGTTCGAGAGAGGTTCTTATAGTATGTTGCCAGCTCGGCCTCTTCCTTCAACCTGGATTCCTCCAGGATTCTGCTGATGGTAAGGTGCAGGTGATCCAGCAGGATCGGTTTTGTGATGAAATCCGAGGCGCCGAGTTTCATACACTCGACAGCATCCCTGATCGTGCCGTATCCGGTAATCATAATGACCTGGATGTGAGGGCGTATCTTTTTGATTTTTTTGAGCAGTTCAGCCCCTGTCATGCCGGGTAGATGGAGATCGACGATTGCGATCTGAAAACCGTTTTGCTCGACCAGATTCACGGCCTGCTCTCCGTTTGTCGTGGTTGTCAGCTCCAGTCCCTTTTCGACGAGGTAATCACTGATAAGATCGAGTGTTTCTACCTCATCATCTACAAGGAGTATTGTCGTCTTCGTATTAAGCAATGTCTCAGCCATTTTTACGTTATCTTTTCCTCATATGAAGTCTTATGGAGCAGAGCATCTTTCATATACTATATATAGTTAGTATAACGGATGATTGCATAAATTTCATGAGGGGAAAATGCATTTTTCCCTCGCAGGGCCCGCAGGCTTTAGAAAAAGGTCTCAGATTGGTTTGTGAACACATGTCATGCAGGACGTAACTACTGTGTATTATGCATAAAGTTGGCAGGCAGTCCTTTTTATAAAGGGAGAAACCCTTAAAGGGCTGTAGCGTGATTGGCGGAATAGTCAAAGAAGATGGAAAGCACTTAAGTTACGTGTTGGAAAAACCGTTATAGGATGATTATGGAAGCGACCCCGACACCCTTTTGCATAGAAAAGAATATTGAGAACATTCCGACCCTGGAATCGAGCAAAATGAGGCTGTTCAATATTCTTCAAGACGAAAATACCAATGTCGGGCAGGTGGAAAAGGTCTTGTCAAGCGATCCGGCAATGGCAGCCAAGATCATCAAGCTTGCAAATTCACCGTTTTACCGGCATTCTCAGCAAACGCTGGGCATACATCAGTCCCTGCTGACCATTGGCCTTGATATGGTGAAATGTATCGTCGTGTCCATGGCTGTCATGGAGTCGTTCAGCATGAACGGAAAGCTTGCCGTACAGCTCTGGCGGCATTCGTACGCAACGGCACTCATGGCCTTGTCCCTTTCTGCGGACGCCAAGGAAAAAGAATGTCTGTTTACCGGGACTCTGTTACATGATCTGGGGAGGATGGTCCTCTTGTTTAAAATGCCGGATGTGTATATCCCGTTGTTTGATGGTGAGGGGAACTGGCCTGATGTCCACATGGAACAGGATGTTTTCCTGACAGACCACACGATCATCGGTGAAGCCGTTGCCAGGAGATGGCATTTTCCTCCTGAGATTATCCGTGTCATCAGACATCATCATGCTCCTCAGGACAGGGTCACAGCACTGGTTTTTCTCATAAATCACATAATCGGACAGCTCGAAAGGGACCTGCCCCCTGATAGTTCACAATATTCGCACCTGCTTGCTAAATTTCTTGGTACAAGGTACAATGATCTTGTCAGCACTATTGTGCAGCGGTATAAAACTAACATGGTCATAATAGAAAATTTGTTTTAAGGGGCATGGTCGAAACAGTGAAGAATCGGTGGTCAGAACTAGAGGACAACTCTGGTTTTTCAGGTGATAGAGAGCAGATACTGCTCGATCTGCTGAAAAAAGCCACTGATTTCTATGAAGATACCATCGGCATCCTCTCGGGTATTTTTGAGCTCACCGAACGCGTTTCCAAGGGATCCCCCGAGAAAGACTTTTATGCATATATTACCGAGGTCCTCATAGCGGAATCCAGATGTGAGAATGCCTCTGTGTTTATTGTGGAGGATGGACGGATCATACTGAAAGCGGCGTCGGGTTCCCACATGCAGGAGGTAAATCATGATGTCTGTATGGATCTGGGAGAAGGCGTAGCAGGAAGATGCGCGCTGGAAGGAAAGCCTGTCCTGATCTCTGATATCTCCCAGTGTGATTTTTTTAAAGACATGTCGGCTACCCGGGTTTTACTCGGATCGATTCTTTGTGTACCCATAAAGGAGGGAAACAACACTGTCGGCGTTTTGAACCTCTCACATTCCAGGAGAGATTTTTTTAATATTAATTATGTACGTGTGTTCGAACTGCTCGGGCTCCTTGTCGGCCAGATGCTTACACTGGTGCATCTGCACGGAATCTTTCATCGCAGACACTCCGATCTTCGAGAACTCCTTGAGCAAAAAGACGAAAGCCTGCGGGACATCTCTGAGCGATACAAGGCCGTGGTGGATGCATCGGAAGACGTACTCTTTCTGCTTGACGCCGATGATACGGTAACATTCTTCAACCAGAGGCTCTATGATATGTTAGGAATGCTTCCCCGGACCATTCACGACATCTTTGACAGAGATTCCGCATCGGCCTTGCAGGTAAAGGCAACCCAGATATCTACCGGTGAATCCATAGATTTTGAGATGACCGTATCCGTCGGTGCCAGCAGCGGTGTGATAGGCCAGTTTTTTGTCAAACGCATCGGAGAAGAACAGATTCTGGTAATGATGAAAGACATAACAGCAAAGAAGCGCATGGAAATGAGAACCATGCAGACAGAAAAACTTACCTCACTGGGTCTGCTTACCTCAGGGATCGCTCATGAGCTCAATAATAAACTCACCCCCATTTTGGGCTTTGCCGACCTTATTGATGCGAAGAATTTAATTCCAAGGGATCAAAAAAGGCTTTCCGTCATCATTAACTCGGCAGATTCTGCGAAGTCCATCGTAGAGTCGCTGCTGAAATTTTCCCGGAATAAACCGCCTGAGAAGGTCATCTTCGATATACGTGAGATTATGCAGCGGACCGTCAATCTCTATACCCCTATTATCAAGAAACGGGGTATCCGGATTATTCACGAGGAATCGCAACAGCCGCTTTTTGTGAAGGCGGACATGAACTGCCTGGAGCAGGTGCTGGTTAATTTTATTAACAATGCGATAGATGCCATTGACGATCAACCGGGTTGTATCTGGCTCAGATCAGCCCTGGTGGATAATTATGTGAACATAGCCATTGAAGACACAGGTCCGGGCATTCCCGATGAAGTCATGTCGAAGATATTCGACCCGTTTTTCACGACAAAGCCAAAGGATAAAGGGACCGGACTGGGCCTGAGTATATGCTATGGCATTATCTCGGATCACAAGGGGGAGATATCGCTGGAAAATACGGGAGATGGCGCCATAGCCCGTCTCAGGATTCCTGCAATGATGCAGGGTATTGACGCGGAGGTTTGCCGGGCCGGGGTCGAGGAGATAGCTCCTGCCGCGGTGAAAGAGAATTCTCAACGATCTATGATAATGGTCGTAGAAGACGAGGAAGACCTCCTGGATCTCATGGTGGATACCTTGAGCCCCTATTATGATGTCAAGACATTCAATAATGGCAGGAAGGCCTATGATCATCTCGATGAACATGCCTGGGAGCTCATTATCTCCGAT
>CAYRCP010000203.1:0-4159 GCA_964422755.1 uncultured Bacteriovoracaceae bacterium
AGACGAGAACAATATTCTCATCCAGGATAAAATCAGCCGGCGGGTTAAAGATCATCTTGCCCAACTGGTCCTTTATGGCGACAACGATGAGTCCTGCATCCTTTCTGATGGACGAATGCTTTAAGGCCTTTCCCACCAGAGAAGACCCTTTCCTGATAAGAAATCCCTCCATCTGGATATAGAAATCCAGGCTCGTATCCCCGGTAGCGAGTTCCACAAAATCCACGACCGTGGGTTTCAGGATGATATTTGCCATGTGGCGGCCGCCGATGAGATAGGGGGAAATCACCTTGTTTGCCCCTGCTCGTTCCAGGTTTTTGACGGAATCTTCCGTCTCTGCCCTGGCGAGGATAAAGATGCCGGGGTTCATCTCTCGTGCGATGAGGCTGATGTATACATTGGTCACATCGGATGAGGCGGTGGCAATGAGCCCCTTTGCCTTTGAGATGCCTGCCTTGATAAGGATTTCTTCATTCGTGGCATCGCCGGTGATGTGGGGTATGTTTCTGCTTTCCAGCTCGGCAATGATTGCGGGATCTTTATCAATGACGACAAAAGACTTGTTTGAAGTATGAAGTTCCTGGCAGATGAGCGAGCCGATTCTGCCATTACCGCAGATAATGTAGTGCTGGTCCATACGCGTTATTTTTTTATCCAACCTTCTCCTCCCTAAAACCCTTTGGATCTCGCCCTCTATTATGAATTGCGCCACGGTTGCAAATCCATAGGCAGCGGTACCTACTCCCAGGAAGATGAGCATGATGTCGAACAGCTTGCCTCCATCGGACAGCGGGTAAATCTCGCGGTACCCGATCGTCGTGATGGTAATGAGTGTCATGAAGAGTGAATCGAGAAAACCCCACCCCTCGATGAGGTGAAAACCCAAGGTGCCGGTAATGAAAATTAATGTGAGAAGAAGAACAACATACTTCAGCCTGGCTGCTGCGTCAGATTCTCTTATCTCCAATGAAATTCCTTCACCTCAACCTGGAATGACGTGCCCTCAAGAGCTGGCTTGCCAAAGAAGGCAACGGCAAAGGGTATATCCTGGGAACTGGTCAGGGCGCCCATTGTTCTCGGCTCTGCAGAAAGGAGGATATTGATATCATCGCTCTTTTGCCGCATGAGTTCTGACGAGTCCGGTACAATGCCTGCGTAGGCATTGCGCGTGTCAATGAGTTTGTTGTCTTTGCCGTAAACCCGGGCCTGAACCATAACTGACTCCAGGGGCTTGCTGGTAAGCTTTTTGATAACCCCTTTGATAACGAGCACGGCTCCCTCTTTATGGTTGGTGAGCATTTCATAGGTGAGACTCTCATCAGAGATGGTAAAAAACGGACCGCGTTCAAGAACAGCCTGCTGCTGATCCTGCGCGGGGGTCTGCAGGAACGGTATGCGGTCTTTCATGAGCCACAGGGCAATACCGGCGAAAACCAGCAGGATAATGAGGACACTGATGATGGCAGCAAAGGGTGTTTTGCTTCCCTGTTTTTTCTTGATGTGCTCCCGCTCGTCCGTACCCATCTCTTTGCTGGCGCCAAGGATGGAGTCTATCTCGCGGATGACGGATTCCGGCTGCACCGTGCTTTCGTCAATCTCCTCTTCTTGTTCGACTTCTTCCGGACCGGTCTCTGTTATTTCAATGCCGAATTCTTCGGAGAGCTCTTCGGGCTCGATACCTTCTGCGGGCGTTTCATCCCGGGAAGAGATAAGGCTGTCGAACTCCTGCTCCAGTGTCGGCTCACTCTCAGGGGTGTAGGAAAAGACATGTGAGCAAATGCTGCACCTCATCTTCACTGGTTTTTTTATAAGGACATTCTCTTTAAAATTAAACTTGCTATGGCAATTCGGACATACGACTACCATCAAGCGGATTCCCTCCTGTCACCAGGTTCTATAACATAAATATCAGCCAATCCCCTGTAGTCCTCGGCATAATCCAGGCCATACCCTACAATAAACCCGTCCTCGATACGAAAACCATAGTAGTCCGGCTCCATAGGCACGGTTCTTCTGATAGTTTTGTCAATCATGGTGCAGATCTTTACAGAGAGAGGCCCCTTGCTTTCCAGGTGTTTCTTGAATGCCATAAGGCTCTGGCCGGTATCCATGATATCATCCACGATCAGGACGTGCTTGCCCTTGATTGCTTCGTCAAGGTCATCGAGAATCTTTACGTTTCCCTGAGGGCTGACAGAGTTTCCATAGCTGGATAATCTGACAAACCCGATCGTGACGGGCACATGAATCTGTCGCACCAGATCCGACATAAACATAAAACCACCCTTAAGTATCCCTACGACAAACAGATCACTTCCTTCATAGGCTGTGGTAATCTCTTCCCCGATTTCCTGAACTTTCAGAGCTATTTCTCGGGCGTTGAACATGATCTTCATGTATACGATCTATATCGTATTGGACCGGGGGTGTCAATCCTGCTTCGCGCCAATCATGCAGGATACATTGATGGTGCCAGATGCCTGCCGAGACAGCCGTCAAGCTCCTGTGGAGACAGTTTCCCGGGTGTGAAAAAGTCTTTAAGGATGCGTCAATTGGCTTGATGTGACTGGTGGTTTTCCTGTATACTATAACTTAGATTAGAATGAACATATATAAATGATGGGTTATTGCAAGGCGTTGGAGGTGGTCTAGGCTATGGAAGAACAAAGGGCACATAAACGCGCACGGGTAAATATGAAGGTTGCCTACAAAGACAACGGATTTGCCTATAGAATCGGCCGGGTAAGCAACATCAGCAGGGGGGGGATGTTCATAAACACCGATGATCCGCCTGATGATGTGGAAGGGTATATCATAGCAAGCCTGGATGCAGAGGAATTCGGTAAGATCATCTGGGCCCAGGGGCGTGTGGTCAGGAAAACGGACAACGGTATTGCGATCCTGTTTAGCAGGGCTGATGACAGGGGATTGAATACGTTGCTGTCGTATCAAGGGGTTCCTTTTTAAGAACCCCGTAATACATCAAGCTCCCGCCGTTCGTATATTGTTACACCGCTAATCCAGGCCGTCTACCGGAAATCCTCTCTGGATAGGCCCCGCAGACTCGATGATAAGTCCCATGGAAGAAGTATCCAGTGCTTGAAGAATAATGGCCATGCCTTGATAATCCCGGAAGGAAACGTCTTTCTCGTCCATGACCGTCTCTTTGTAGATGGAGAGCAGGGCTCCCTCGTTTATGCCGTTTTTCATACCCACATCCAGGAATACGAGATCCAGTTCAGAACTGCCGGTTATTCCCCCGTATAAATCAATAATGCGGCCATCATTTTCCAGGGCAGGCTCGGAAAGCTGAACCGTCAATGGAGCTATGGGCTTGAGGTCATCGAACACCACATCGCCGGCCTTTACCTCCTGACTCGAGTAGGTGATCAGTGCCTTGACGACATCGGCGGATATTTCCTCCACCATGGCAACGGCAATGGCCTTGTACAGGTAGCCCACAACGTCTTCGCCCTTCTTGATATCCATAACCTTTGACACGACCGTAATGCCCTGATCTATTGAGAACCCCGAGGGTGCCTTGATCAGGACCTTGTCATGTCTCGATGCCAGTTCTCCCATCCCGTGTTTTTTGAGAACCGACCCCGAACCTTTCAGGATATTGGGGCTGTATATGAATGTAGAGAACTTTGGAGAAACAACAATGGATTTCTCTTCTTGCCGGGTGATCTCTTCCGGGGTGTAGATCTCAGGCTGCTCCGCAGGTTCCTCCTGTGCGGGAATAATGGTTATGATTACCTTTTCTCCCTGCCTGGAGATTACCACCTTGTCATTGGGATAGATCAGGTGCGGGTTGGTTATGTCTGTATTGTTTGCCCATACCAGAGGCCATCTCCAGGGTGTCTCAAGGTATTGAGATGAAATGCCCCAAAGCGTGTCTCCCTTTTTGACTATGTGGACAGTATCTTCAGCCATGACAGGCATATATACAAAGAGAAATATGAAAAGACCGATCAAAAACGACAGTGTCTTTTTCAACTCAAAACCTCCTTTTGATTAACGTAATTATTTGTTTTCTTCTATCGGCGATGTCAAGTCAATTCTTGAATCATTATTGCATATTCCCTGACTTTGCTATACATGTATGGCATGAAATCAACGGATCTGTATGAGCAGGCTCACGTATTTCTCGCCGGCA